>NZ_JBOFOR010000126.1:0-6816 GCF_051659545.1 Romboutsia sp.
AAGTAAAAGTTAATACTTTGTATTGCTACAGATGTAGCAACTAAAATTTATCAGGAGCCGTATGCGAGGCCCGCACGTACGGTTCTGTGAGAGGTCTGAACTCGGGATTAATTACCCCGAGTTTTTCCTACTCGATTTATTTTTTTATTATTTCACATACAACAAGTAAATTTTTCACATAATAATTTTGTAATAGCTTTTTTACAAAGGAAGTGAAGAATATTAAGCATACAGAGCATAATAATTTAAATGACCAAAATCCATTAAATATGAAAGAACTTGATGAGGCTATGAATAGATTTGAACTTTCTAAGGAGACCACAGAAGATTTAGGTACAATAAGACGATACTTAGAAAGACTTATATTAATAATTGAGAGAAGTAGAATTAGAGATTATATGATGTTAACAGATAGTAAAAGAAGACTATTTACAATAAACCTTGTAGCAGGACTTGGTAAGGGATTTGGTCAAGCAATTGGATTTACATTTTTGGCAGCAATAGCAATTTATCTACTTACTAGTTGGATGAATTTGCCTATAATAGGAGAATACATAGCAAAAATAATGGATATAGTAGATAACTACAGAAAGGGAAAATAACCATGGATATAAATAAATACAAAAATGAGCTATTAGAACAAAAACAAAAAATAAGTAGCTTAATAGGAGAAATGCAGGATAATACTGTGTTTGGAAATACTACAGCTCACACTAGTGAAAAATACACATCAGGAGAATTGTCAAGTTATGACAATCATCCTGCTGATATGGGTACTGAAGTATATATGCAAGATATGCAAAACAGCTTAACAATTCATGAAAAAGGGCTACTAAACAACATAGAAGATGCACTATTAAAAATAGAAAATGGTACCTATGGAATATGTGACCAATGTAAAAATAAAATAGGTGAAGATAGACTAGATATACTACCTGAAACTAACCTATGTTCAAGTTGTGCAAAAACTCAACCACATTCACATTTAACTAGCAGACAAACTAATCAAAACCTTATAAATAAAGGTAATAGTTTTTATGATGATGTACTTTTAGAACTTAATGAAATGAATAAAATGCCTAATGATGAATCTGATATAGATTAAATCAGAGAAAAGAGGTAATCTGTAAATGAAAAAAATATTGTATAGTCTATCTGTATGCTTGTTTTTATTTATAGGTATATATTCGTATAATTTATATGAAGACAAAGATAAAGAAGTTACAAATTTTAATTTAGATTCAATAAATGATTATGAAGATATAATAATAAAAAGAGGAAGCGATGATGAAAAGATAATCGCACTGACTTTTGACGATGGACCTGACGAAGACTATACACCTCAAATATTAGATATACTCAAAAAATATGATGTTAAAGCAACTTTTTTTGTAGTGGGTCAAAAAGTAGGATGGAATCCAGAATTGGTAAAAAGAGAATTTGAGGAAGGTCATGAAATAGGTAATCATACTTTTACTCATATTAACGTATGTCATAGGAATTATGACGAAATATACAAAGAAATAACTAAAACTCAAGAGACTATTCAAAAAGTAATTGGAAAAGAGCCTAAAATATTCAGACCTCCATATAGAGCTATAAACAAAGAAATGTGTAGTATAGTCAAAGATAAAAATATGAATGTAGTTCTATGGTCAAACTTAGATCCAAGAGACTGGTCTAATCCAGGGGTGTATTATATAGCAAATACTATAATGACTAAAGCTACAAATGGAAATATTATACTTCTACATGATTATAATAATGTGAGAAGGTCAACTTCTCAAACTATCCAAGCTTTAGATTCAGTTATACCAAAGCTTAAAGAAAAAGGATACAAGTTTGTTACAGTGTCTCAGTTGATAAATCATATGGATAAACATTACCCAACTCAAAAATAAGAAATAACAGGCTTCCAATTAGGAAGCTTTTTTTTGTATAATAGTAATATGCAAAATTTTCTATGCATGACCTATGTGCAGATGAAATTATAAAAAGTTGGGAGGAAAAAATAGTGGCATACGAGTTAATAATAGTACTGTTAATAGGAATAGATCAATTATCTAAACTATGGGCGTTAGATTACTTAAAGGAAATAGGAAGTATACCGGTAATACAAAATGTATTTCATCTTACATATGTAGAGAATAGAGGAGCAGCTTTTGGAATGCTTCAAAATAATCAAACTATATTTATAATAGTTGCATTAGCGGCATCTACATATGGATTGTACTATTTACATACAAAAAAAGTTAATCTAATTGGAAAGTGTGGAATACTACTTATAATAGCAGGTGCAATAGGAAACCTAATAGATAGAATTAGATTAGGATTTGTAGTAGATTATTTTGATTTTAGAGTAATATGGGAATATATATTCAACATAGCAGATGTATTTGTAGTAGTAGGAACTATATTACTATGTGTATACATAATTTTCTATGAAGACAAAAAGGAAAAAAGATAAGTAGGTGTAAATATGGAAGAAATAAAAAAATTTTTAGTTATAGATGAAGAAGAAGGCGATAGACTAGATGTATATTTATCTAGTCAATTAGGAGATATGTCTAGGAGTTATATTCAAAAAATAATAAAAGACAAAAAAGTAAAGGTAAATAGTAAAGAAGAAAAGGCAAAATACTTAGTAAAAGAAGATGACAAAATAACTATAGAAATACCAGTACCTAAGCTTTTAGAAGTTGAGGCTCAAGATATACCTTTAGATATTGTATACGAAGATGATGATGTATTAATAATAAATAAACAACAAGATATGGTAGTACATCCTGCTCCAGGTAATTATGACGGAACTTTAGTAAATGCCATACTGTATCATTGTAAGGAAAAATTATCATCTATAAATGGAGTTATAAGACCTGGTATAGTTCATAGGATAGATAAAGATACTTCGGGACTATTGATGATAGCAAAAAATAATAATGCCCATAATTCTTTAGCGGAGCAACTTAAAGATCACTCTATAACAAGAGAATATGAATTTATTTGTCATGGCGTAGTTAAAGAAGATAAGATAACAGTGGATAAACCAATAGGTAGAAATCCAAAAGACAGATTAAAAATGGCTATAGTAAAGGATGGAAGACGTGCTGTTACCCATTTTGAAGTTGTAGAGAGATACGATAATTTTACACATATGAGGGCTAGGTTAGAAACTGGAAGAACTCATCAAATAAGAGTACATGCACTATCTATAAACCATCCTCTTTTAGGTGACCCAGTGTATGGACCTAAAAATACTAAATTTAAACTTAATGGACAAACACTACATGCAAAAAAACTAGGATTTGTACACCCTAGAACCAAAGAATATGTAGAACTTGATTCTAAATTGCCAAATTATTTCATAGATATAATTGGTAAAATAAAATAAAGCTTGAAAAAAACACTATTTAAATATATACTATTAATAATATAATACCTTTAAGTGATTCGGAGAAATCATAAGGCAAATAAAAATACTATATTATATAGTATATTTTGAAGTATATACAAGCTTCTTGTCTTATGATAAGAAGCTTTTTTTAATTGCACATAAAATACAATATATTACTAGGAGGTCACCATGAAAGAAAAGGCCCAATTAATGGATGAAAAAGCAATTGCTAGAGCTATAACAAGAGTAAGTCATGAAATAATAGAAAAAAATAAAGGGATAGAAGACATAGTTTTAGTTGGAATAAAGACTAGAGGAGTCCCTATTGCAAATAGAATCTGTAAAAAAGTAGAGCAAATAGAAGGTTCTAAGATAAACACAGGAGAGATAGACATAACTTTATATAGAGATGATCTAAAGAAAGTAGACCTAGATCCAGTAGTTAATGGTTCTAATATAAAATTCAATATTGACAATAAAATTGTAATACTTGTAGATGATGTTTTATATACAGGTAGAACGGTTAGGTCAGCTTTAGATGCAATAATGGATATAGGAAGACCAAAAGCAATACAATTAGCTGTTTTAGTAGATAGAGGACACAGAGAACTGCCAGTAAGAGCCGATTACGTAGGTAAAAATGTTCCGACATCAAAGCATGAAATAATATCTGTAAAGCTAGTTGAAACAGATGATGAAGATTCAGTTACAATAAAGGAATAAATATATAAACTATATTAAATATAGCCTTTTAATTCAGTACAGAGATACTGAAAAAGGGAGATTGATTTCTCCCAACACAAATTCAAGGGAGGTTTTTTTATGAAAAAAACAATATTATCATTACAACATCTATTAGCAATGTTTGGGGCTACAGTATTAGTTCCAATATTAACAGGGTTTAATCCTTCGGTAGCAATATTTTGTGCAGGTATAGGAACTTTAATATTCCACTTCTGTACAGAGGGTAAAGTACCAGTATTCTTAGGTTCAAGTTTTGCATTTATACCAGTAATATTAGCAGCAAAAGAAGCTTTTAATGGTGACTTAGCTTATGCACAAGGTGGCATAGTTGTAGCCGGTATGATGTATGTTATTATGTCATTTGTAGTTAGGGTAGTTGGAGTAGAAAAAATAAGAAAATACTTCCCAGCACAAGTTACTGGTGCAATGATAGCAGTCATCGGATTGAACTTATTACCAACAGCATTAGATATGGCTTCTAATAATATGTTAATAGGATGTATAACTTTAGGAATAGCACTAGGTATTAATAAATTTGCAAAAGGATTTATAAAGCAATTAGGTATATTAATAGCAGTGATAACGGGATATGTAATATGTTTAGCAACTGGTTTAGTAGATACAAGAACTATAGCAGAAGCAAGTTTATTTGCAATACCGCAGTTTACACTACCTAAATTTAGTTTTGAAGCAGTAGTAATAGTAGCACCTGTAGTTTTAGCTGTTTTCATGGAGCACGTAGGAGATATGACTACTAATGGAGCAGTTGTAGGTAAAAACTTCCTACAAAACCCAGGTCTTAATAAAACATTACTTGGAGACGGATTAGCAACAATTGTAGCAGGATTTTTAGGAGGACCAGCAAATACTACTTATGGAGAAAATACAGCAGTACTTGCGTTAACTAAAAACTATGACCCTGCACTATTAAGACGTACAGCATTATTTGCAATAGCTCTTGCTTGTATAGGTAAGTTTGGTGGATTCTTACAAAGTATACCAACTGCTGTAATGGGTGGAATAAGTATATTATTATTCTCTATGATAACTTTTGTAGGATGTAAAACAGTTAAAGATAGCAATTGCATACAAAATAAAAATAATATAGTTATAATTGTAGCTATTATGGTAATAGGTTTAGGAACTACTTATTTAAGTAACAAAGGTATAGTAATAGGTATACCTGTAACTGAAAGTGTAACAATAACAGGTTTAAGCTTAGCTGCAATAGTTGGAATTATATTAAATAGAATATTAAATAATAAAGAATTTAGAAATAGTGAAAAAGAAAAATCAAAAATACTTCAACCTAGTATAGGATAAAAGTATAATTAATAAAATACCTTGATTTTAAGATTATCAATCTTAAGATCAAGGTATTTTGTTTTTTTTTTGAATAAATCTTTAAAGCTAGGGAAAAATTTAATGTATCAAATAAAAAAAGTAGACAGAAATAGAAAAAATATAAAATAAAAATCTGTCTACAAACAACAAAAAAATGAATTAAAGTTCATTCAACAAACATCATAGGAGGACAATTATGAAGTTGAAAAAAGTAGTAGCAATACTAGCATCTATGGTAATGTGTACATCATTAGTAACAGGATGTTCATCAAAACCTAAAGAAGAAAAAAAGCTTTCTATAGGTATAGTGCTAGGAGAAGGAAGTGTAAATGACCAAAGTTTTAACCAATCTACATGGGAAGGGTTACAACAGGCTAAAAAAGACTTTAGAATAAATGTAAAATATTTAGAATCAAAGCAAGAATCGGATTACATACAAAATATAGAAACATTAGTTGATGAAGGCACAGATTTAATAATAGGTGTTGGATACCAACTAAAACCAGCAATAGAAAAATCAGCAGGGCATTATCCGGACATGAATTTTGCAATACTAGATGAGACATACGAAAAAATACCAGCAAATGTTATTCCAGTAGTATTCAAGGAACAAGAAGCTGCGTATTTAACAGGCATCATAGCAGCTAAGATGACTAAAACTAACAATGTAGGATTTATAGGTGGACTTCCAGCTCCAGGAGTTGTGAAGTATCATTATGGATATAAATATGGAGTAGAATCTACTAACAAAGATGTAAAAGTACATGAACAATATGCAAATACTTTTACGGATCAAGCTAAAGGTAAAGCAATAGCTAAGCAAATGTACGCATCTAACGTTGATATAATATTATCAGCAGCAGGAGATAGTGGAACAGGTGCTATAGAAGCGGCAAAAGAAAATAACCAATACGCAATAGGAGCAGATAGAGACCAAAGTGATTTAGCACCAAAAAATATAATAACATCTGCACTTAAAAAATTAAATGTAGCATCATATGATTTAGCTAAAATGTTAGTTGAAGGAAACTTCAAAGGTGGAACTGAAAAAGTATACGGCCTAAAAGAGGGAGCAGTTGGCCTACCAGAAAACACTAAAGATCATGTTCCTCAAGAGATATTAGATTATGTAAATAAAGAAGCAGAAAAAGTAAAGAATGGGGAAATAAAAGTACCTAAGAGTGAAGATGAATATAAAGCAGCAGTAAAATAAACTAAAAGCATAAAATAAATTAAAAACTATGAAGAATTATATTAAATTAATTCTTCATAGTTTTTTATGTTTATTATAATATAGCCCGAGAAGACTTTTATTTCTATCATGAGCAAGGGAT
>NZ_JBOFOR010000127.1:0-8715 GCF_051659545.1 Romboutsia sp.
TTTGATAATATAAATGATAAAGAAGCTAAAGAATTTGAAGAATGGATTTTAGAAGACGAAACTCAAAAAAATATAGAGAACTTTAAAAAAGAAGAGTACGGGCAGTCTTTATTTACTCCAAATGCAAAGTAGGTAAAGGCTATGGATTATATAGTAGAAGGATTTAAAAATAGTATACAAATGTTATTAACTTTTGATAAAGATATATATGAGATAATATTGTTATCATTAAAAGTTTCTTGTATTGCTACTTTCATATCTTCTATTTTAATGATTCCTTTAGGTGTATATACAGGAATAAATGATTTTAAGTTTAAGTCATTGTTTTCTAGATTAGTATATACAGGTATGAGTATTCCATCTGTTATAGTGGGGCTTGTGATTTCTATAATATTAACTAGAAATGGACCACTAGGTTTTTTAAATCTGATGTACACACCATCTGTAATGATAATAGCTCAATCTATTTTAATATCCCCATTAATTTTAGGTCTTACATATAATCTAAGTAAATCTAGAGGTAAGTATATAAAAGAAATAGGGATAACTTTAGGAGCTAACAAATTACAAATTGTAACTCTTATTATTAGGGAATTAAAAGAAGAGATATTGATAAATATCATAACTGCATTTTCAAGAGCGATTTCAGAAGTTGGAGCAGTCATGGTTGTAGGTGGAAATATAAAAGGATATACAAGGGTTATGACTACATCTATTGCTATGTATAATTCTATGGGAGATTATTCTATGGCAATAGCACTAGGAATAGTTTTACTTTTAATATCATTTATTATAAATAATATAACTTATAATTATAGTATGGAGGATTAATATGAATATAACTATAAAAAATTTACAAAAATATTATAAAGATAAGTTAGTTTTAGATATAAAACAATTAGAAATTGAAAGTAATAAAATAACTGGAATAGTTGGAGAAAATGGTGCAGGTAAAAGTACCTTATTAAATATAATAAGCGGAATTGACAAAAATTTTTGTGGACAAGTTTATTATGATAAGAAAAAGTTAAATAAGAAAATTCAAAAAGAGATAACCTTAGTTTTTCAAAAACCAAGGCTTTTAAACGATACAGTATATAAAAATTTATATTATCCTCTAAAAATTAGGAACACTAAAAAAGAAGATAATAAATTTAAAATTGAAGAAATATTAAAGAACTTAGACATAGAAAGTTTGAAAGATAAAAAGGCTCTTGAATTATCAGGAGGAGAACAGCAAAAAGTTGCATTAGCTAGAGCTTTGGTGTTTAACCCCAAAGTGCTAATGTTAGATGAAGTAACTTCTAATATAGATTTTGAATCTATAAAAACTATTGAAAGTATTATTATGAATTACAATAAATATGATAAAAACACAATTATATTGATTTCACATGATAAAAAACTAATAAAATCTTTATGTGATAATGTAATTGTTTTAGATAAACTGGAGGTAAATTAAGTGGAATTTTTTAATGTAATGTCTGTTGATGAAGTCAAAAATATTTTGATTAACAATTTTAAAAATATTAAAATAGAAACTGAAAAAGTAACTATTTTAGATTGCTATGAAAGAGTTCTAAGTAAAGATATAGCTTCTCAAATTAATGTTCCAGATTTTAATAGGTCAACTGTTGATGGCTATGCTATAAAAAGTAATGATAGTCATGGATGTAGCGATTGTATGCCTACATTTTTAGAAGTTACTGGCGAAGTTAATATGGGACAAGCAGTAGACATTGATATTAAAAATGGACAATGCATTTATGTCCCAACAGGAGGAATGCTTCCTAAAAGTGCAGACTCTGTTATTATGATAGAGTATGTTGAAAAACTTGATGAAAGTACTATAGCTATTCATAAACCTATATCAACTGGTGAGAATGTAGTTTATAAAGGTGATGATATTAAGGAAAATCAAGTGGTACTAAAAAAAGGTAAAAAAATTAATTCTCAAGATATAGGTGTATTAGCATCCCTAGGAGCTTATGAGATAGAAGTTTATAAATCTATAAAATTTACTGTAATTTCAACTGGTGATGAAATTATAGACTTAGATGAGAATTTAGAATTTGGTAAAATTAGAGATATAAATGGATATGCAATTTGTTCACTTATTAAAAAATTAGGTGGAAGTGTTGTAAAAAAATCTATTGTTAAAGATAATTATGAATTATTAAAAGAAGAAGTATCAAACGGAATAAAAAATAGTGATATAGTTTTACTTTCAGGTGGAAGTTCTGTTGGAACTAGGGACTATACTCATGATGTTATAAATTCATTTGATGGGCAAGGTGTATTAGTACATGGCGTAGCTTTGAAACCAGGAAAACCAACTATAATTGGAGAGTGTGAGAATAAAGCTGTTATAGGACTTCCAGGACATCCGGTATCTGCAATAATAGTTTTTAAAATATTTATTGAGTATTTAGTAAATCAAATATTAGATATTAAGGAAACTACATATACTGTAGATGCTATAATAAATACAAATTTACATTCTTCGCCAGGGAAGAAAACTTACCAAATGGTTAGTTTAGAAGAAATTGCCAATAAATATTATGCTAAACCTATGTTTGGAAAATCATCTATGATAACTCTACTATCAAAATCCTGTGGATATATAATTATAGATGAAGACTGTGAAGGGTTATATAAAGAACAAGAAATAAAAGTTCATTTATTATAAGGTGATTACTATGAAAAAAGAAGATAGAAATATATATATATCAAATATTGATTTAGATGAGGCTATAACTTCTTATTTTTCCAAGATAAACTTTAATTTTGATTCTTGTGATGAAATAGAAGTATATGATTGTTTAGATAGAGTAACTATAGAACCTATTTTTGCTAAAAATTCATCTCCTCATTATAATAGTGCGGCCATGGACGGTATTGCAGTATGCTCAGAAAATACAATGGGTGCAAATGAAGTAAATCCAAAAACACTTATATTAAATAAAGACTTTATATATGTTAACACTGGAAATGTAATAGGAGAAGATTATAATTCAGTAATAATGATTGAAGATGTTATGGAACTTGACAACAATAAAGTTCAAATAATAGCACCTTCTTATCCTTGGCAACATATAAGACCTATTGGTGAAGATATTGTAGCGGGAGAAATGATATTACCATCTAATCATAAAATAAGACCTATGGATATAGGTGCATTGATCTCTGGAGGGATATCTAGGTTAAAAGTATTTAAAAAGCCATTAGTTTCAATAATTCCAACAGGAAATGAAATTATAGAAAATATAGAAGATATAAAAAAAGGAAAAATAATAGATACTAATTCTAGAGTATTTGAGAATTTAGTAATTAAATATGGAGGAATACCGGGTAGATATTCACCACAAGAAGATGACTATGAAAATTTAAAAAAGACTATAGATGAAGCTAGTAAAAATAGTGATTTGGTAGTAGTAAATGCAGGAACATCAGCAGGAAGCAAAGACTACATGGTGAAGGTTATAAGGGAAATAGGAGAAGTTGTAGTTCATGGTATAGCCCTAAAACCAGGAAAACCAACAATACTTGGACTAGTAAACAATAAACCTGTAGTTGGAATACCTGGATATCCAGTTTCAGCTTATATAGTTTTTGAAGAAATTGCTAAAAGAATAATGTTAAAATTTAGTGGATTAGAAAAAGAGCAAGAAGATAATTATGATGCTATACTTTCAAAAAGATTAGTGTCATCTTTAAAACACAAAGAAGTAGTTCGTGTTAATTTAGGTTATGTAGATGATAAATTAGTAGCAACACCCTTAACTAGAGGTGCAGGAGTTACTATGAGTTTAGTTAAAGCAGATGGATTTATTGAGATACCTAGAAACACAGAAGGAATTGAAGCAGGAAGTACTGTAAAAGTGAAGCTTTTAAAACCGATGAGCCAAATAAAAAATTCTTTAGTTTCTATTGGAAGTCATGATATAGTGATGGATATTATAGCTAATAAAATAAATTTATCCTCAGGACATGTAGGTAGTATGGGTGGGGTAATGGCTATTAAAAGAAATGAAGCTCATATAGCACCAATACATTTATTAGATACTAATACTGGGGAATATAATATAAGTTATGTTAGAAAATATTTTAAAGATGATAAAATGGCTTTGATAAAAGGTGTTAAAAGACTTCAAGGATTTATAGTTCAAAAAGGAAATCCTAAGGATATAAAGAGTTTTGATGATTTGAAAAGAAAAGATATTTGCTATATAAATAGACAAAGAGGTGCTGGGACTAGACTTTTACTAGATTATAATTTAAGCAAATTAAATATAGATATTAATAACATAATTGGATATGAAAGAGAAATGAATACTCACATGGCAGTAGCAGTTACTGTTAAAAGTGAAAGTGCAGATACCGGACTTGGAATTATGTCTGTAGCTAAAGCCATGGAATTAGATTTTATTCCAATAGGCTATGAGAGCTATGATTTCTTAGTGAAAGAAAGTAATCTAAAAGATGAAAAAATAAAAAGTTTTATAAATATATTAAAAAGTGAAGACTTTAAAAATCAAGTCGAAAATCTTGAGGGTTATGAATTTTACAATACAGGAGAGGTGATTTATATATGATAGATTTTTATGGAAGAAAAATAAATTATTTAAGAATGTCTATTACAGACAATTGTAACTTAAAGTGTAAGTATTGTATGCCAGAAGTGAACAACAATAATGAAAAACATGACATTTTATCTAGTGATGAAATATATAAAATCGCTAGTGACATGGTTGACTTAGGCATAGATAAAATAAGAATAACAGGAGGAGAACCATTAGCTAGAAAAGATAGTCTAGAGATAATAAAAAGAGTAGGAAGTCTTAATTTAAAAGATTTTACTATAACTACTAATGGTGTTTTACTCAAAAAATATGCAAGTAAGCTCAAAGAATATGGAGTTAAAAGAGTTAATATTAGTTTGGATTCTTTAGATAGCAATAAGTATAAGGAAATAACAAGAGGTGGAAATCTTCAAAATGTATTAGATGGAATTGAAGAATGTAAAAAAGTAGGCTTAACTCCTATAAAAATAAATGTAGTTTTGATTGGTGGATTTAATGAAGATGAAATAAATAAATTAGTGAATTTAACTGTAGATGATGAAATAGATGTTAGATTTATAGAGCTTATGCCAATTGGACAAGCTCAAAACTGGAGCATCGAAAAGTTTATATCTAGTAATGTAATATTAGAAAAAGTTAAACGTTTAAAAAGAATAGATTGTGAAGAACAATCTTCGCCAGCAACCTATTATAAGCTAGAGGGTGCAAAAGGTAGAGTCGGAATAATAAATCCTATATCTTGTAAGTTTTGTGATAAATGTAATAGATTAAGGGTTACCTATGATGGAAAACTAAAATTATGTTTACATTCAGATGATGAGATAGATTTAAAAAGTGCAATAGAGTCTAAAATCGATTTAAAACAATTGATATTAAAATCTGTAAATGAAAAACCAAAGGAACATAACCTAGAAAAAGGACAATATATAAAACGAGATATGGTAAAAATAGGTGGCTAAAATAGTTAATTTATAAATTTAATTATAAATTAATATATAATTAATAAGGAGATAAGAGAGATGAATAAAAGTGGAGTGGTATTAGCAGTCAATATAAGTGAAACCAAAGGAGTTATAAAAACTCCAATAGAAGTTGGTGTATTTAAAGAAAATCATGGTTTAATAGGAGATGCTCATGCAGGGGACTGGCATAGACAAGTAAGTTTATTAGGTGATGAAAGTATAGATAAAATTAGAGCTATGGGAGTTGAAGGTTTATGTACCGGAAAATTTGCAGAAAATATAACTACCAAAGATATAGTTTTATATGAATTACCAGTTGGAACAAAGCTAAAAATAGGAGATACTATACAAGAAGTTACTCAAATAGGTAAAAAGTGTCATGCAGGATGTGCAATAAAAGCTCAAGTTGGAGACTGTGTAATGCCTAGAGAAGGAATATTTACTAAAATTTTAAAAGGTGGAGAAGTGCGTCCTGGAGATAAAATAGAAGTAATAGAAGATTTAGATTAGGAGGCTAATATGTTAACTCATATAAATGAAAAAGGCTATGCCAAAATGGTTGATATAAGTGAAAAGAGTGATACTGTAAGAATTGCAGTAGCAGTAGCAACTATTCATCTTAGTAAAGAGGTAATGGACAAAATAAAAAATGGGCAAATAAAAAAAGGTGATGTTCTTTCGGTAGCTCAAGTTGCAGGAATAATGGGAGCAAAGAATACATCTACGAATATTCCTATGTGTCACCAAATCAATTTGGTAGGTGCTGATTTAGAGTTTGAAATAAATGATAATGATAGCAGTATAAATATATATGCTACATGTAAATCACTAGGAAAAACAGGCGTTGAAATGGAGGCATTAAATGCTTGTTCAATAGCAGCATTAACTATATATGATATGTGTAAAGCTATAGATAAAAGAATGGTTATAAGTAATATTAGAGTATTAGAAAAGAGTGGTGGAAAGTCAGGAAACTTTAAATTTTAAAAAAATACAAGGGTCTATGTAAAGTTATTTACTTAGATTCTTTTTTTATTTATACTAAATCTTATCTCATTTTAAGATAAAATTTAGTATAATAAGATGTAGTTAAGTATTCTAATAAAATATAGATAAGAAATGAGGATGACAATATATGAAAACTATAAATAGATTAGAAGAAATTTCAGATGGCAAATTATATGATATTGATGATATAGTAAAAGCAGATACATATGGTTGTAATGGATGCAGCGATTGTTGTAGTGATGTGGGAGAGCTAGTGGTACTTACACCTTTTGATGTATATGAAATGGTAAGCTACTTAGGTGTTGATTTTGATGAATTATTAGGAGACAAGATAGTATTGCGCCCAAATAACAAAATTTTACTACCACACTTAAAGATGCAAGATAATAATAAAAAATGTAGTTTTTTAAACAAAGAAGGTAGATGTATTATTCATTCTAAGCGACCAAACATTTGTAGATTATTTCCTCTTGGAAGAGTATACAAAGATGATGATTTTAAGTATTTTCTACAAGTAGGAAATTGTCCTAAGGAAGATTTGAAAGATGTTAAGGTGAAAAATTGGGTAGGAATCGAAAACTATGAGGAAAATAGGAAGTTTATCTTAGAGTGGTACAAATTTATTAAGGCACTAACTTTTAGATTAAAGTTTGTGAGAGATGAAAAAGAAGTTGAGGCAATTAATCAAATTTTATTAGATAGCTGTTATCGTATAAAAATAAAAGAAGAAGATAATTTTTATTTTGTATTTCTAAAATATTTACCTGAGATAAAAAATAGATTGGGAATTATTTAGTTTACTAAATTGGTATAATAAAAAGCCAATCTACTATGTTTAGGGGAAATTTACACTACCTCAATGTTAGCAAAATAAATTAAAGATAGCTAGTCCTAGGACTAGCTATCTTTGATTTATCCGTTGATATCTTTATCTTTATACGCTTTATAATTGCGTAAAAACTCTCTACTATTAAAAATATACTTACCACCAATTTGAATATAGTATGAGCCCGTACTATTATATATTTCTTTTAACTTTTGACTTAAATTCTTGTGATAATACCTAAGCTCTTTAAATTCCTTTTTTAGTTTATCAGCAGTCATCCACACTTTGTTAGCACTTATGTCTGCAAGTTTAATATTATCAAATTTAAGATTATGTTTTTGAGAATATACATAAATTTCGGCTAATAATTCTTGTAAATTTTCATTTGTAAGGTTGTGATCAAGTTTTTTGTATAATATAGCACCCATAGAATCAATACCTTTATCTTCAAATTTTTCTTGTTTTATCAGAGCGTGTATTGGTTGTCTTTTTATATAGACATAGCTATTATCTTCAAGTATATAGGTCCCCCTATGATATTTAGCAGGCCTATGAATAACAAGAATAGGGCTATATCTACCATTAATTTCTTCTTCGTTTAAATCAACTATTTCGTCTAGATTTTTCAAGTTATAATCCTGGGACATAGTTCCGTATCTAGATTTTGTAGTTAATGAATACATTTCTCCATTTTTGATAAAATCAATTATACCATTTACATAATTCTCATCAATTATATTTTCAATACAATGTTGTGTACTTATATAATTTTGGGCTAGTTTATCTCTCATTTCGTACAATTTGTCTAAATCTACTTCTAAGGCTGCACAAATATTTATTAATCTTTCTTCTATATTATTTATATCAGTTTCTAAAAAAGGTGAAATTTCATTAAGACATTCTTGATTTTTTATTTTTAGAATTTTTTTCATTATATCTAAAGGAGTTACTTTACTTGTTTTATCAAATAAGTATTTATTGATATTTTCCTTTAAATTTTCTATATCTGTACATATTCTCATATAGTTTGAGATTACTTTACTTCCTTTGTTTAATATTTCTTGTGGGACATTTATATAGGTATTATTATTTTTAACATATAAATCTAACTGTGTATTTTCCATAAGCTGTATTGCCTTTCTGTATGCTGTCATTTAAATATATTTTATTATATCATTAATTTATATAAATTATTTTAAAATTTAATAAAAATATAAAAATAGTTAAAATATAAAATATAATAAATATTGAAAGTATATGTAAACTATTTATTACAAAGTGCATACATTAAGAATAAATGAAAGTTTTTTTAAAAAAGTTGCAAAAACAAAATAAT
>NZ_JBOFOR010000128.1:0-1107 GCF_051659545.1 Romboutsia sp.
TTCCCAAAGCAAAATAGAATATTTTTAGATGATTATACTAATAAAGAATTATGTAGCTATGTAGTGGCATCAGGTAAAACCCCAAAGCCAATATCATTAAATACTTTAAAGAAGGATGTAAAGAATTTAATATCTGAGAATGTAGTATCATTAGATTTTGATGATATGGGAGAGTTTACAGATAGAATATTAATATATAATGAAATACCTGAGGGTCATTTTAAAATGAAATTTAGCAGTACTACAATAGATTATTTAACTACTAATATCCCTAGTGATGAGTTAAGGGTATTCTTATATTTAGCTAACTTTAAAGAGGGACTAAATAAAAAAGGTAAAGATAATGTATTGAATGTAAATAGTAGTACTATATATAATTATTGTTTTGGAGAGTATGGAGCAGTAAAAGAAGGCATAGAGCCCACATCTGAGAATATAAAGAAAAAACAAAAAAGTGATAGTAAAAAGGTATACAACATTATAAATAGTTTAGAGGCTAAAGGGTATTTAAAAACTATATCCCCTAATATCAAAGGTAAAACAGTTACAAGTATATTCAAAGTAATAGGTATTACATATCCTAAAGTTGATGGTAGAGATGTAAGAAATATAAAGAACTCTAAAAATATGTCAGAATTAAAACCAAATGTTATATAATAAAAGAAACATGGGGGTAACAATGGAGCATCTAATAGAAGAAAATAGAAAACTAAAAAGAAATAATCAGGCTTTAAATTTAGTAGTAGATAATGCATTTAATAATGATGCCTGTAAAGGGTATATGATACAGGCTATGGAGCATGTAGGATGCACTAGGGAACAAATACAAATAGTTATAGATGAGCTAAAATCTGTATTTGATGAGAAAACTGTAGCAGAGGCTGAGGGCTACTATAAAAATTGGTAATATGATATAATAGAATAGTAACATTAATACCTCATATGGTATTATTTGTAAAATTGGGTGAGGGAATAGTCAGAGGTGGCTACCCCTCTTTTTATTTTGATTATTAATCATTATCTTTTAATGTATAATGTAAAGCTATCAGTATCCATGTAACTAATCCTATCATCATTACAAACCATGCAGCAATCATAGTAGTTGGC
>NZ_JBOFOR010000129.1:0-6532 GCF_051659545.1 Romboutsia sp.
AATTTAGATAAAAAAGGTTTAAAAAGAGTTAATTCTTTAAGAAAGTTAGTAGGAAATTCAGTTATTTAATTATTAGAGTGTAAAATTGTTGGAACGCCGTATGAGGTGAAAGTCTCACGTACGGTGTGAAGTGGGGGAAAAGTTGGAGATAACTTCAAAGACTTACCTATCACTATATGAGTATTTTGATAATAAAATAAATCAACAAGATTTTGAAATAAATATATTATCAATTATAAGTTCAAATAAAGACAAATTATTTAAAGATAAGGAAATAGCTAAAAAGCCAAAGCAAATTTTAGGAAAAACACGTCTTCAAGTACTTGATAAAATTCTTGTTGAAAGGAGCGATTTTTATGAAAAAAATAGCAGTATTAAATAACAAAGGTGGGGTTGGAAAAAGTACAGTTGCGGTACAAATTTCTCATGGACTTGCAAAACTAGGGTTTAGGGTAATATTGGTTGACCTTGATGGTCAAAATGACAGTAGTTTATTCTTGGGCGTTAGTTCTAGTGAATATAAAAAAACATTTTATGATTTAATAGATAAAAGAAATAATATCAATATAAATGATTGTATATTAAATGTTAGAGAAAATTTAGATTTACTTCCTAACTCTCATATAGAAGAAATAAATGCAGAGTTTTATAGAGAGGCAAGAATTGATTTAATTTTAGACGAAAAATTAGAAGGTTTAGAAAATATGGATTATGATTTTGTAATCATAGACTGTGGTCCTCAAAGAACAAAGGTAAATGATGCAGTACTTTGCTATATAGATAATATTATAATGCCAGTTCAAGTGGAAGCAGCATCAGTTAGAGCTTGTGGTAGTATATATGAATATTTGGCAGATTTAAGATTATCACAAGATAAAATAGCACTTATAGTTCCCAATATGTATGATAAGAGAACTAAAGATGCTAATGAGAATTTAGCATTTTTAAAAGAGTTTTTTGCTGAAGATAACCTTGTATCACAGCCGATAAGTAGAAGAGTAAAAATTACAGAAGCCGGCAAGATGGGTAAGACTGTTTTTGAATATGATGAAGAGTCAGCTGCACAATTTTTTAAAGTACTAGAGAGGTTGGTGGAGAAAATTGGCTAAGAATGAGATAAATGCAAACTTTGAAAATTTAAAGGCTGAGATGATGAAAAAAAAAAATGTTGTTAAAAATATGATTGAAGGTGAAGATGTAAAAAAAAATGAAAACGAAATTAAATTTATTGATGTAAACGTAAATAAAAATGTAAACATTATTAATGATATAGATACAGATGCAACTATTTTATCAAATAAAATAGTCATAAAAAAAGCAGCAAAAGTACAACCTCCAAAGAGAATAACTTATTACTTAAACCATGATACCATAAAAAAAATTGAAAAGTATTCTAAGTTAACAGGGATGGGGAAGTCTGAGCTTGTACAAACATTACTGGATATATCATTAGATAATTTAGAAGTACAAAGTTAACTAGAGTTGGTAGTATATTTGTAGCATAAATAAAAAAATAAATATCCTAGAGTGAGAAATATAAAATTTGGATATTTATTTTTTTATTACATACAATAAATTAATCTATAGATATAAGGCTAGTTATAAATAACATTCTAGATCCTAGCGATTTAAAATAGACATTGTCACATTTTAGGCTGAAGTCTAGGTCATCCTCATGATATTCAATTGGAATGTTTATAAATGTAGTAAATGGTGTATCACGAGTAATCATATACATAGAGTTATGTTCGTCCTCAACTAGGTATTCAATTCTATTCTTAACAATACCTTTTATAATTATTTTATTTCCCGTTGAACTTAAATTATCGTAAGATTTATTTTTTATAGTATTAATTGAATAATGACCAGTTATTATAGCCTCAGTTGAAACATGAGTGACCTCTCTTATATCTGGTTCAAAAGATTCTAAACTATACTCATCTTCTATATTAATCTGTTTAAAAATAATAGAACTACAATCTAGACAAAGAGTATTACTCCTTGATTTTAAATTGGTCGATATATTACCATCTAAATGAATATATGAATAGTCAACATCGCTATATAAACTAAGTGAGTCACTCGAAGACATTGGAGTGTATTTGTAATCTCCGCTTAAAATAATACTCTCAGTAGAGGGTAAGTTATCTATAGTTATATTGTTATGGGCATCCACTTTAAAACCAGTTTTATTATTTATACATATAGAATTTTTAATAAAAGATAAGCTAGAATTATAATTATTGCTAATGTATAAATTTGATAAATCAATAGTTCCGGTATTAGTAAGTATAGTTTGAATATTAACAATATCATCACTTTGTAAATATTGTGAAGAGGATTTTTTGATAATTTCTAAATCAACATTCTCAATAGTTATTATTTTCTTATCGTTAGTAAATTTTTTTTTGATAATTTCTTCACCTTGACTATAAAAATTTGCATTTATGCTTAGATCAATGTGAGCTTTCTTTTTATAAGGTATTTTAACAGCCTCGAAGCAAAAATCTAAATAAATAGAACAATTAGGTTTAAGCAATCCTAAATTTATGAAATCATTTGTACTTTCTACATTCAAAGACTTACCATTAATTGAAAGTGAATTTTTTACATAATTAAAACATTCTGGTAAGTTTAATTTCATATCTAAATATTCACAATCACTGTTTCCTTCATTTTTAATGTAGAATAGATAATTATATTGTTTTGAAAGTAGTATAGAATCTAAGTTTGAATGGTCAGATATTTTTATAGAGTAATACTTTATATCAAGTTTTAAAATATTTGATTTGAATTTCAAACTAAATTTTTCATTTTGATTAAAAGGAATATAATTAGCGTAAACTTCAGTTTCTTTTAAATAACTATCAAATATAGGTATATCAATTACTTCATACCTAAATGATATATTTATATTTTCGTTAACTCTTAATTTAGATATTTTAACATTATCATCAATTACGGAGTCTTTTAATAAATTTCCATTTATCATAATACTGTTTACATTGAGTTTTAAGAATTCATATTTATTTAAATTAACTAAAATGTCAAGTAAATCCATATTTCCTGTATTTTGTATAGTAACAAATTCTGTAAAAAAACGTCCTACTTGTATATCATTTTCTGTAATTTTTTTTTCTACATTTATGGAAGGATACATTAAAATTATACTTTCCTTCATATGATAATTTTTCTTGAATTGATTTTTTGATTCAATACCTCTAAAGGTATAATCAATATAAAAATAAGCATCTAAACTCTCTGCTTTTATATCTAAAACCTTTGCCTTAAATGATATAAATATCTTTTCATATACTCCAAGGGGATCAAGTATGACGCTATCATATATTTTTTGATTAAAATCAATGTTATTGATTTTAAATGAATTAAAATCAATTTCTGTGTCACTAGAAAAATTAAACTTAAGAACTATATCTTCTGCACAAACATTACCTTTATTTTCTATTAAAAGACTGAAAAAAATATATTCTCCATAATTAGAATACTTTAAAAATTGTTTATTCTCCACACTACAATCTATATCGCTTATAACTAAGTTTGCATTATTAACATATATCTTAGGTTTTGTTGTTTCTACACTTTCATAAATTATATTATCATTGGATACATAGCTATAACTTATAATAGCCCTATCATTTATAGGATTAGGTTTTGGAAAACCTATAACTCTTGCTTGATATTTTATGTTGAGAAAGTCTTTTACTTTAAGCTTATTGATCATTAATCCGTCATATATATTATCTTCTTCAAATATTTTATTGTTTATAGATAGACTCCCATCTATAAACTCTAGTGAAGGATTGAATGGTTCATGAACTTTTAGACTCTCACAATCTAAGTTGCCTATATTATTTATTATTAAGCTAAAGGTAATTATGTCTCCAATCTGAGCATTTTTATTATTGACTTCTTTTAGAATTTCTTTGCTACCATTTGAACCACATATTTTGGCAGCAAGTATTGTTACATAAGTATCATTTGAATAACTTTGCCAAATTTTATTACACTTGTTATCCATAAAACTTAAATTTGCACGGACGTGTGCATCATTATAGGATATATCAAGTACTTTTGCTTTATATTTTATAATAATAATTTCACTTGGATTAATATCTTTTAGACAAATTCCATCTAATAAATTTGCATCTATTACGATACAATCATTTATAAATAGGCTATTATTAACAAATTGAAGACCATCTTGAATAGTATCTTTAAGAATTACATTTGTTGCTTTTATATTGCCTTTATTTTGAAGTGTTATTTTATACTCAATAGTATCTCCTATAGATATCTCATTCTTAGCCTGTTCTTTTAAAAACTCTCCATTTGAACTTTCGAATAAAGCACAGAGTATTTGCATAGTACAAGGATAACTTGTTTCATGTATTTTTTCAAAATATGAATTATACTCTAATTTAGATGAAATGGCTATATTACAAGTATTTTTAACAGCATCTACAGTAGTTTTATAAGAAATTATGAGTTCTTCATTTATATCTAGCTCTCCAAGTTTTATGTAGTTATATATGTTTTCACCAACTATATAAACTCCGTTTATAATTAAACTATTTTCTATGAATTTAAGACTTGTAGGAATAGTTTCTTTTAAAATCATATTTTTAATCAATGATTCAGTAGTATTTTTAATGTGTATAATATGAGTTACAGTGTCTCCTATAAATGTTGAATATTTATCAGTGGTATGTCTGAATAGGGTTCTTAAATTTTTATTAATGCTTACCTTAGCTAAATTACTTAAACTTTGAATATTAGTCATGACTTTGTCTTTTAGATTGTATACATATTCTAACTGTACCTGATTTTCTATGTAATTTTCTTCTATTTTACCAACAATAGATACATTATACTTTATAGAAATTTCTTCACCGGATTTAATTTTATCTATGAATATAAAATCATTAGATGCCCTTAGTCCAAGCTTTTTAGATGTAACTATGCTCTCATTTATGATGTTTGTATGTTTAGGAACACAGTTATTTAAATATATATTATAAGCATCCAAGTTACCAGTATTTACGATTTTTATACTGTAATCAATATCCTCATTGATTAAATAGACATCTTTACTTGTTGATAAATGAAAATTTTCACCATTAACTCCATAAATATCTGCAAAATGAAAGCTTAAATTCTCTACATTACTTTTTATATTCATGTCGATAAATTGTCCATCTTCCTCTAAATTAAAATTCAATAGAGTAAATATAGGTAAGTTAAAACTTGGGATTGATTTGTTTACCTTTAAAGGTAGTTGGATATATTTTGTTTCATTTGGTTCTAAGTTTCCTATATTTGTAAATATGTTGTTTGATATATTGAAGTCGTTTGGCTGTATAATAATGTAATTTTTATTTATAAAATTTTTAATAAGCAAATTTTCAATTTTTTTAAAACAGTTGTTTTTTATTTCTAATGTTAAATTAGCCTCTTGATATATTGACAAATGTAATTGGCTAATTTTAATATTTATATCCACATAATTTTTATCAGTATTCATATATTCACCTACTTTATTTATTATTTAAGTGTTACTAAAATAATATGAAAAAATATAGCTGGAAATACATTAAAAATTAATGCACATATCATGACAAATGCATATAGTATAGGAGATATAAATTTTTGTGAATAGTAAGGGGGAGTTTTTTATGTCAAAATATCAAGATCAAGGATGTAATTGTTCCGGACAAAATACTATAGCACACGGTAATTCAATTGAATTAGAAGTAAATAGCTGCGAATCAGAAATAAGATCAGACATAGTAGTTTCAGAATTTAAATCCGTAAGATTATGGGGACAAATACTTAATTGCGACAAAAAACCAGTAGCTAATGCTTTGATAAAGCTATTAAGAGTTATATGTAATGGCTGCTCCGTTGATTATGAGGGAGTAGCTCATACAGTAAGTGATTGTAATGGATTTTATCAATTTGAACTATGTGCTGATTCAGATATAGAGATCGATAAAGATTGCTATAAGATAATAGTTAGTAAGTCTGCTTATGGAATTGAGAGAATAATACCAGTAGATGGAGGAAATTGCGATCCTTGCAATTCTCATGATGAAGTAGATCCTTGTAAGCCTTATAAGCCAATGATAACGCCTCCAAGTAACTGTTCAACTGGTTGGGGAGTAAATACAGGATGTACTTGTAGTAATTGCAACTCGAGTTTTGATTGCTAGTTAAATAATACACAGAAGGAGAGATCTCAAAATAAGAGATATCTCCTTTTTGATGAAAATCAGCTAATCAAACTAAGGAACTTCCAAGAAATAAATTGTTCAATTCTTATAAAAATAATACCCTTTTTATTATAAATATGATTTAATAAGTTTGCCAACAAATAATCATAAAATAAGAAAGGGTATTTTCTATATGTTATTTCAAAATGAACAAGAATTCAATAGTTTAATTTCAATGCTAGTAAAAAATCTTTCAGGAGTCGAAAAAAGAATGGCTATCGCCAATATAGTAAATCACATAG
>NZ_JBOFOR010000130.1:0-43485 GCF_051659545.1 Romboutsia sp.
CAAACATTAATAATGATTACACATAATGAAAATATAGCTAAAAAAGCAGACAGAATAATATCAATAGTAGACGGTGAGCTTTGTGAAAAGAGATAGCTAAGAGCAAAAAATTTGCAACACAAACTATTATATGGTATGATAGTATATAAAATAGTATATTATGCAAAAACTAAGAGTGAGACCGAAGTGCTCACTCTTTTGTTTTAAATTAAACTGACAACTGAATAGGAGGGAAAAAAATGAAAAAGAGTATAGAAGCTACTATTGAAGAAATGGTAGCTAAAATAACAGACCCACGTGGATTTGAGATAGTAGATGTAGAATACGTTAAAGAAGCGGGTGAATACTACTTAAGAATATTCTTAGATAAAGAAGAAGGAATATCTTTAAGTGACTGTGAATCAGTTAGTAGAGAACTAAGTGAAGTATTAGACGCAAAAGACCCAATAAAAGACAATTACTTCTTAGAAGTATCTTCACCAGGACTTGATAGACCAATTAAAAAAGATAAAGACTTTGTAAGATATGCAGGAAGAGAAGTTGAAATAAAATTATATAAGCCTATGGATGGTTCTAAGCAATTTGAAGGAGAACTAGTAGGATTAACTGAAGACAATAATATAAGAGTTATAATAGATGAAAAAGAAGTAGATTTTACTAGAAAAGAAGTTGCACTTATTAGACTTACAATAAAATTCTAGTAGTTATATGAACATTGGAGGAAGAATAAAATGAATTTTGAATTTGCAGACGCACTAGAAGAATTAGAAAAAGATAGAGGCATAGATAAAGAAACACTTATAGATACGATAGAACAAGCATTATTAACTGCATACAAAAAGAACTTCGGGTCAGCTCAAAATGTTAGAGTTGAGTTTGACAGAGAAAGAGGAGATGTAAAAGTATTTTCTCAAAGAGTAGTAGTTGATGAATCGGATTTATATGATACCTTCTTAGAAATAGAGCTTAAGGATGCGAGAGAAATAAGCCCTAACTATGAATTAGGTGATATAATAGAACATGAAGTTACTCCTAGAGATTTCGGAAGAATAGCAGCACAAACAGCTAAGCAAGTTGTTGTTCAAAGAATAAGAGAAGCCGAAAGAGAAATAGTATACAAAGAATTTATAGATAAAGAAAATGAAATCGTTACAGGTGAAGTAGCTAGAGTAAACAAAAACATAGTTTATGTAAACCTAGGAAGAATAGAAGCTGTAATGACTGCACAAGAGCAAATGCAAGGTGAGCACTACAAAGCGGGTCAAAAAATAAAGGTATATATATTAGAAGTAAAGAAAACTAATAAGGGTCCTCAAATAGTTGTATCAAGAAGTCATCCAGGATTAGTGAAGAGATTATTTGAATTTGAAGTACCTGAAATATTTGAAGGTATAGTTCAAATAAAATCTGTAGCAAGAGAAGCTGGTTCTAGAACAAAAATGGCTGTTAAATCAATAGATGAAAAAATAGATCCAATAGGAGCTTGTGTTGGTCCAAAAGGTTCTAGAGTTAAAAACATAGTTGATGAACTTGGCGATGAAAAAATAGATATAATAAAATACAACGAAGATGCAGCAGAATTTATATGTGCTGCACTTAGCCCATCAAAAGTTGTTAAAGTTGAAGTAAAAGAAGAAGAAAGGTCAGCATTAGTAGTTGTACCTGATTACCAATTATCATTAGCAATAGGTAAGGAAGGTCAAAATGCTAGGCTTGCAGCTAAACTTACAAATTGGAAGATAGATATAAAAAGTGAATCACAAGCAAATGCAGAAGATAACGAGTAATAAAGGAGGGGTATTCTTTGGTTAAAGAAAAAAAGATTCCTCAGAGGAAATGTATAGCTTGTCAAGAAAGAGATAGCAAAAAAGGATTAATGAGAATAGTTAAGAGTAAAGAAGGAAAAATATTCTTAGATCCAACAGGAAAAGCTAATGGTAGAGGAGCATATATATGCAAAGATTCAGAATGCCTAAAGAAAGCTATAAAAACAAAAGCTTTAAATAGAGCATTTAAAATAGAAGTCCCGGATACCGTATATGAAAATCTACTAAAGGAGCTAGAAGCTTATGAAGGCTAATGAAGAAAAAGTATACTCTTTTTTAGGTCTTGCAACTAGAGCAGGCAAGTTAGTATCAGGAGATTCGTCTACCTTACTTGAATTAAAAAGAGGAAATGTTAAATTAGTTATAGTAGCTGGTGATGCTTCAGAAAACACTAAAAAATTGTTTAAAGATAAGTCGTCATACAGAAATATACCATACATATATTTCTCAACTAAGTTACAATTAGGACTTTCTATAGGAAAGGCTCCAAGAGCGGCAATAGGTATAAAAGATGCAAATTTTGCTAAGACAATTGCAGAACTAATACAAACACCAAAAATATAATAGGGGGTGATCTTGTGTCAAAAACAAGAGTATACCAAATAGCGAAAGATTTAGGAATGTCAAATGAAGATGTTCTAGTTAAATTAAGAGAATTAGAAATAAATGCAGATAATGAAAATTCGGAATTAGAAGAAGATGAAGTGGAATTAGTTTTAGATATATTAAAAGATGAAATAGCGGCTACAAAAGGAAATGTTATAGCTATAGCAGGAAAAATAACAGTTCAAGAATTAGCTACTAAGTTAGATAAGTCTGCATCTGAAATAATAATGAAGCTTATGAAAATGGGTACAATGGCATCAATAAACCAAGAAATAAGTTTTGAAATAGCATCACTTGTTGCAAGTGAATACGGATTTGAAATAGAAGAAGGTTCAGCTTCAGATGAAGAAGAATTAGAAGCGATAGATGCTTTAATGGATATAGAAGAAGATAAAGAAGAAGATTTAGTAAAAAGACCACCAGTTGTAACAGTAATGGGACACGTTGACCACGGTAAAACTTCTTTACTAGATGCTATAAGACAAACAAATGTAACTTCAAGTGAAGCAGGAGGAATAACTCAACATATAGGTGCTTCTGAAGTTATGGTAAGTGGAGAAAAAGTAGTATTCTTAGATACTCCAGGACATGAAGCCTTCACATCTATGAGAGCTAGAGGAGCGCAAGTTACAGATATGGCAATATTAGTAGTAGCTGCAGATGATGGTATAATGCCTCAAACAGTAGAAGCTATAAATCATGCTAAGGCTGCAGGTGTACCTTTAATAGTTGCTATAAACAAAATAGATAAACAAGGTGCTAACCAAGATAGAGTTAAGCAAGAATTAGCTGATCAAGGATTATTAGTTGAAGACTGGGGTGGAGAAGTAATATCAGTTCCAGTATCAGCTTTAAAAAGAGAAGGAATAGATACTTTACTTGAAATGGTTCTTTTAGTTGCTGAAATGCAAGAATTAAAAGCTAACCCTAACAAGAGAGCTGTTGGTACAGTTATAGAAGCTGAACTTGACAAAGGAAGAGGACCAGTTGCTACAGTACTTGTTCAAGGTGGAACTTTACAAGTTGGAGATCCAATAGTTGCAGGAACTGCTAGTGGTAAAGTAAGAGCAATGATAAACTCTAAAGGAAAAAGAGTTAAAACTGCTGGACCATCTACTGCTGTAGAAATATTAGGATTATCAGAAGTTCCACAAGGTGGAGATCAATTCGTTTCAGTTCCAAATGATAAGTCTGCAAGAATAATAGCTGATAAGAGACAACAAATGGCTAGAGAAGAAATGTTAAAATCTAACCAAAGAATGTCACTTGATGATTTCTTCTCACAAATGGGAGATGCTGAAGTTAAAGAGCTTAACATAATAATAAAGGCAGATGTTCAAGGTTCTGTTCAAGCGGTTAAGCAAAGTTTAGAAAAATTATCAACTGAAGAAGTTGCAGTTAGAGTAATACACGGTGGTGTTGGAGCTATAACTGAATCAGATATAATGTTATCAACTGCATCTAATGCAATAATAATAGGATTCAACGTAAGATCAGTTCCAAGTGCTGAAGTTTTAGCTAAAAAAGAAGGTGTAGATGTAAGAACTTACACAATAATCTACAAAGCTATAGAAGATGTTCAAGCAGCTATGAGTGGAATGTTAGATCCAGAATACAGAGATGAAGATACAGGTAAAGCTGAAGTTAGAGAAATATTCAAATTATCTGGTGTTGGAACAATAGCTGGATGTTATGTATTAAGCGGTAAAATATTCAGAGGTTCTAAGATAAGAGTAGTTAGAGATGGATTTATAATACATGAAGGACAATTAGCAGCATTAAAGAGATTTAAAGATGATGTTAAAGAAGTTAACCATGGATATGAATGTGGTATGACATTTGTAAACTTCAATGATTTAAAAGAAGGCGACATAATAGAAGGTTATATAACTAAAGAAATAGAAAGAAAATTATAATAGATGTAAAAGAGGTCGATATCAATGGCATCATATAACAGAACAAGAAGAATTGCAGAAGAAATAAGAAAAGTAGTAAGTACAATGCTTATAAGTGGAATCAAAGATCCTAGAATAACATCTATGGTTAGTGTAACTGATGTAGAAGTTACTAACGATTTAAGTTACGCATATGTATATGTTAGTATATTAGGTGGAGATGAAGAATCTACACTTAAAGGTTTAAGAAATGCCGTAAGCTATATAAGAAGAGAAGTAAGTAAAAATGTAAAGCTTAGACATACACCACAAATAATATTCAAAGTTGATGATTCAATAAAAAATGGAATGTATATGTCAGACTTAATTAAAAAAGTTAATGAAAAAAGTAATGAACCTTCAGTAGACAATGAGGATACGGACCATGATGAATAATATTGATAATATTATTGAATATATAGAGGGAAGTAACGATTATATCGTTACTTCTCATATTAGTCCTGATGGGGATAATATGGGATCAACTCTTTCAATGTATTATTTTTTAAACAAGCTTAATAAAAACGTTTACTACGTTCTTGATGATAATTCACCTCAAAACTTAAAGTTTTTAGTTGAAGGTATAAAAATTTTAAAGTCTGATGAAGTTGATATTAAGGATTACAGTATAATAGCCCTTGATTGTGGAGATAAAAAAAGAATATGTGTAAGTGAAGAAATATTAGATAATGCAAAAAGTATTATTTGCATAGATCATCATGCAAGTAATGATCATTATGGAGATATAAACTATATAGATATAGATGCTTCATCAACTTGTGAATTAGTATATAATGTACTAAAAAGATATAGTGATTCTAAGAGTTCAAACATTATAGATGAAGAAATTGCTACATGCCTTTATACAGGTCTTGCAACTGATACAGGTAATTTTGCTTACTCTAATACTCATCCTAGTAGCTTTGAAATGGCTAAAAATTTATTGATTCTAGGAGCAAAAAGAGATAATATAATTCAAAATGTATTCCAAAGTAATCCTTATAATTATTACAAATTATTAGGGGAAGCATTAAATACACTAGAAATAGTAGATAATAAAATTGCAAGTATAGAAGTAACTAAAGAAATGTTAAAAAGAAATGTCATAAATTTTAATGACGTTGATGGTATAACTTCATACACTAGAGATATAGAAGGTGTAGAAGTAGGTATACTATTAAAAGAGAAAAAAGAAAATGAAGTCAAGGTTAGCTTAAGATCAAAAAACTATGTTGATGTTAGTGCTATTGCTAAGGAATTTGGTGGAGGCGGCCATATAAGAGCTGCTGGATGTACTGTTTACGATAGTGTACCAAATGTTAAGAAAAAAGTTTTACAAGAAGTACTAAAATCAATTTAAGGTGATGCTGATGAATAAAATTGTAAATATAATAAAGCCTACAGGTATGACATCTCATGATGTTGTAAGTGCTGTAAGAAAAATTGTAAACATGAAAAAAGTAGGACACACAGGTACCCTTGATCCAGATGCATCAGGGGTATTACCTATATGTATAGGAAAAGCTACTAAGGTAAGTGAACTTATCTTGAATAAGGATAAATCATATATATGTGAATTAACTTTAGGGATAATAACAGATACATATGATTCTTCGGGTGAAGTTTTAGAAAAAGTAGATGCTTTTTCATTTACAAAAGAAGAAATTGAAAAAGCTTTTGATTCTCAAAGAGGAGAAATAAATCAGATTCCTCCAATTTACTCAGCACTAAAAGTTAATGGGAAGAGAATGTGTGATTTAGCTAGAAGTGGAAAAGCAGATCAAATCACTATAAAATCACGTCCAGTTAATATAAAAGAACTTGAAATATTAAGTATAGATAAAGAAAAGATAATGTTTTATGTGAAATGTTCTAAAGGAACATACGTAAGAAGTATTTGCTATGATATAGGAAAATACTTAGGGTGTGGTGGTCATATGTCATTTTTACTTAGAACTTCTTCGGGTAGATTTAATCTTGAAAATGGAATAACATTAGAAGAATTAAAAGAGTTTTATGAAAATGGAACACTAGACAAACATTTATATGATATAGATTACGTATTGAATAATTTCAATCATGTAGTAATAAATGATAATGCTCTAAAATACTATATAAATGGTGGAATTATAGACGATAAAAGATTTATAGAAAAAAGTTTTGATAAAAATGATGAATTTGTAAGAGTCTATAGCTCAGATGAATTTTTAGGAATAGGAAAAATAATAAGAAAAGATAACACGACTACCTTAAAAAGTGATAAACTATTTATAGTATAAAGGAAAATTTATAACTTAACGGGGAAATTGCTATGACTACTATAAAATCTATAAACGAGATTGCAAATATAAATAGAAGTGTTGTTACAATAGGTAATTTTGATGGACTTCATAAAGGACATAGTGTTCTTATAAAAAAAGCAGTAGAGTATTCTAGGTTAAATAATATAAAAAGTGTAGTATTTACTTTTAAAAATCATCCAGCCAACTATTTTACTTCGAGTACTATAAAAAATATAATAACTAACGAAGAAAAAATAAATAGATTAAAAGCTATGGGTGTAGACTATATAATAAATGTTCCATTTGATGAATATATGACTAAAATATCAGCCAGTGATTTTATAAAGGATATTTTATTAGATAAACTAAATATACAAAAGATAATAATAGGACATGACTTTAGTTTTGCTAGAAATAAAGAAGGAAATGCCAATTTACTACAAGTGCTTTCTCATAAATATAATTTTGACGTAGAAATAGTTAGCCCTATAAAAATAAATGATGTAAGGGTAAGTAGTACTCATATTAGGAACCTTATAAATGAAGGCAATGTGTGTAAAGTTAAAGACTATTTAGGTTATAATTATGAGATAGAAGGAAAAGTAATACACTCTAAAAAACTAGGGAGAACGATTGGATTTCCAACTGCAAATGTAGAAGTTGATAAAGAAATGAGTATACCTAAAAGAGGAATATATGCCACTATAGTATATGTTGATGGAGAGAAATACTTTGGAGCAACAAATATAGGGTATAATCCTACTGTAAAAGGTCAAAACTTATCTATTGAGACAAATATATTGGAATTTAATGAAGAGATATATGGCAAAGTTATTAAGCTTGAATTTTTAGAAAGAATAAGAGATGAAAAGAAGTTTTCATCTTTAGAAGAACTAAAAAAACAACTTCAAAAAGATACCAAATATATATATGAAAAGTATGTTTGCAAAAAAGAAGAATATATGATAAGATAAGTAAAGTAATAATTACTAACTAACCATTACTCGGCATTAGATAACTCCAATCAATGCTTAGTAATAGGCGATTACAAAATAATGGAGGTAAATCACAATGATGATGAACAAAGCAGAAATAATCAAAGATTTCGGAAGATTTGAAGGAGATACAGGTTCTCCAGAAGTACAAATAGCTTTATTAACAGCTAGAATAAATGAATTAAACGGTCACTTAAAGACTCACAAGAAAGATCACCACTCAAGAAGAGGATTATTAAAGATGGTTGGTAAGAGAAGAAACTTATTAGCTTACTTAAAGGATAGAGACTTAGAAGGATACAGAGCATTAATAGCTAAGTTAGGTTTAAGAAAATAATAATTAACTTAAGCAGCAAAAGAGAAGATTTATATCTTCTCTTTTTTGAATTTTAAATATTTCTATTAGTTGTTGAGAATAGATATGATTAAATTTATAGTAATAAGTAAATAATAAATAAAACTAATTGCAATCAATATAGATAAGTATGTGACTTTTATGTTGTTAATTTATACTATTTTTGATAAGATAGTACATAGAAGATAAAAGCGGTTTAAATAAAGAGGAGGCAAGCATTGATGTTTGAACATAAGATATTTAAAATGGATTTAGCAGGAAGAGAATTTTCTGTTGAAATAGGAAAAATAGCAGAATTAGCTAGCGGAAGTGCAATACTTAGGTACGGAGATACTATGGTTATGGTAAACGTATCAAAATCAGCAAAGCCAAGAGATGGAATAGATTTCTTCCCTCTAAGTGTTGATTATGAAGAAAAATTATATTCAGTAGGTAAGATACCAGGTGGATTTTTAAAGAGAGAAGGAAGACCATCAGAAAAAGCGATACTTACTTCTAGACTTATAGATAGACCAATAAGACCATTATTCCCAAAAGGTTTTAGAAATGATGTACAAGTAGTAGCTACAGTATTATCAGTAGATCAAGATTGTACACCAGATGTAGTGGCTATGATAGGTTCATCAATTGCTTTATCAATATCTGAAATACCATTCAATGGACCAACAGGATCTATAGTGGTAGGACTTGTTGATGGTGCATTTGTAGTTAACCCAACAGCAGAACAAAGAGAAAAGAGTTCTATGCACCTTGTAGTATCTGGAACTAAAGATGCTATAATGATGGTTGAAGCTGGTGGAGATGAAATACCAGATACATTAATGCTTGAAGCAATATTATTTGCTCATGAGCAAATTAAAAAAGTTGTAGCTTTCATAGAAGAAATAGTTGCAACTGTTGGAAAAGAAAAGATAGAAGTATCACTTCATAAAATAGATGAAGATGTAGAAAAAGCAGTTCGTGAGTTTGCTACAGCTGATATGAAAGAAGCTGTAAAAACAATAGAAAAGCTTGAAAGAATGGAAAAAATGGATGCTGTAAAGCAAGCTACTTTTGAAAAGTTTGAAGAAATAGTAGATACATTTGGTTCAGATATAGAAGAAACTTTACATGCTATAATAAAAGAAGAAGTTAGAAAACTTATAGTTCATGAAAACATAAGACCAGATAACAGAAAGCCAGATGAAATAAGACCAATATGGTGTGACAATGGATTTATACCAAGAACTCATGGTTCGGGACTATTTACAAGAGGGCAAACTCAAGTAATGTCAATAACTACATTAGGAGCTCTTGGAGAAGCACAAATATTAGATGGACTAGATGAAGAAGAAAACAAGAGATACATGCATAACTACAACTTCCCAGCTTATAGTGTTGGTGAAGCTAGACCATCAAGAGGTCCAGGAAGAAGAGAAATTGGTCACGGTGCACTTGCTGAGAGAGCATTAGTGCCAGTACTTCCTTCAAAAGAAGAATTCCCATATGCAATAAGAGTAGTTTCTGAAGTATTAAGTTCAAATGGATCAACATCTCAAGGAAGTGTATGTGGATCAACATTATCACTTTTAGATGCTGGTGTACCTATTAAGGATATGGTAGCAGGTATAGCAATGGGTCTTATAAAGCATGATGACAAAGTTGCCGTATTATCTGATATACAAGGTATGGAAGACCACTTAGGAGATATGGACTTTAAAGTTGCAGGAACTGAAAAGGGTATAACTGCTATACAAATGGATATAAAAATAGCTGGTATAGATGAGCAAGTTTTAAGAGATGCATTAACTCAAGCGAAAATTGGTAGAATACACATATTAAACGAAATGAGAAAAACAATAAGTGAGCCAAAGCCAGAGTTATCAAGATATGCACCAAAAATTATAACAATGCACATAAAGCCAGATAAAATAAGAGACGTAATAGGACCAGGTGGGAAGGTTATAACTAAAATAATCGATGAAACTGGGGTTAAGATAGATATAGAACAAGATGGAGAAGTATTCATAGGTGGAATAGATCCAGATATGATAGCACTTGCTCAAAAGATGATAAATGATATAGTTGCAGAAGCTGAAGTTGGTAAAACTTACAAAGGTAAAGTAACTAGAATAATGGCATTCGGAGCATTTGTAGAAATACTTCCAGGAAAAGAAGGATTACTTCATATATCTCATATAGCACACGAAAGAGTAGCTAAAGTAGAAGATGTGTTAAATATTGGAGATGAAGTAGAAGTAAAAGTTACTGAAATAGATGAAAAAGGAAGAGTAAACTTATCTAGAAAAGTACTATTACCTAAGCCTGAAAAAGTTGAGAAAAAAGAAGAAAAGTAAATTTAAATAGACCAAAAGCATAAACTATTAGCCTAGCTAAGTTTATGCTTTTTTTTACGATTAAAGAAACTAGATTACCTTAAAAATTGTGGATAAGTTGATACATTCAAGCAACTTCAACACATTTAGCGGGAGTAAAAAAGTTTTTTAGCAACGCGCAGAGCCGTTGGCGATATGAGCAAAGCGAATTTTTGTGAATAAATAAGTAGACAAACTAATAGTATTTATAAAGGAGTAATTTGTACATACCTTAAATAAATGAAAATCTAGTAATAGGTATTATATTAATAATTTAGGAAGAGAGGTTTAAAAGAAAAATAAATGATAATGATGGTAATTAGTAAAAACAAACTAAAGAAAATTATCATAGGTATAATAGCAATAGTATTAGTTTTGTATGGAATAGTATTTTGTCTAAATAGAATAACAGATAAAACTACATTTGAGCCTATAACCGCAGCTCAAGTACCTTACGACAAAGGTACGAAACTAAATAGTAAATATGTTGCCCTTATTTGTAATGTGGATTTAGGATGGGAAAATGAATATGTAGAAGGAATACTAACAGCACTTAAAAAAGAAAATGTAAAAATAACTTTCAATGTGACTGGAAGGTGGGCAGAGCACAACCAAGATTTATTACTTAAAATGAAAAAACAAGGACATGAAATAGGTAATCATGGACATAGACACTTGGACTATGCAAATTTATCATATGAAGAAAATTTAGAACAAATAAAAACCTCAAAAACAATAATAGAAAATATTATAAAGGAACCAACAAAATTTTTTCAAGCACCATCAGGTTCTTTTGGCGAGAATACGATGAGAGCAGCAAAAGATTTAGGGTATACCTGTATTAAATGGGATATAGATACAATTGATTGGAAAAACAGAAAAGAACCAGAAGTAATAATAGAAAGAGTAAAGAAAAAAGACATAAAAGAAAATAGTATAGTATTAATGCATCCTACATATGCAACTACTCAGTGTATAGATGAGATTATAAAAATTATAAGAGATAAAAATCTAAAACCTGGTAAATTAAGTGACATATTCTAGGAGACGGAATTTAGGTGAGTTATAGAATAAGTTGAATAAATGCTTATAGTAACTTATAATTTAATAAATGCATATATATGTTATAAGTTATAAAAGATGAACAAGAGAATTTGAAATTAATCAAAGTACAATTGGAGGACGAGTATGTATAAAACACATAGATTAGATAATGGATTGACAATAATAGGAGAAGAAATACCGTATTTAAAATCTATAGCATTAGGAGTTTGGATAAATGCAGGTTCTAGAATAGAGGATGAAAACAATAGCGGAGTATCGCACTTTATAGAGCATATGCTATTTAAAGGAACTAAAAATAGAACATCTAAGCAAATTGCTAATGAGATAGACAATTTAGGGGGACAGATAAACGCATTTACTAGTAAAGAATGTACATGTTATTATGTAAAACTTTTAGATTCTCATATAGATACTGGAATAGATATACTAAGTGATATGATATTAAATCCATTGTTTGATACTAAGGACATAGATAAAGAAAGAGCGGTAATACTTGAAGAGTTGAAAATGTATGAAGACTCACCAGAAGATTTAGCTTATGACTTATTATCAGAAGGTATATATGCTAATGATAGTTTAGGTATGAACATAGTAGGAACAGTGGATTCTTTAGAAAGATTAGATAAAGAAATATTGTTAGATTTCCTTGGTAAATACTATGTACCTAATAATGCGGTAATATCTATAAGTGGAAACTTTGATTTTGATGAAATGGTAAAAAAATTAGAAAATAAGTTTTTAAAATGGAATCGCAAAGAATTAAATGTAGAAGTAAAAAAAGCTGAGTTTAACTCATGCTTTATAGCTAAAAATAAAGACATAGAACAAGTAAACCTAGCAGTAAGTTTAGAAGCTATACCTGTTGACAATAGTGAAGAAGTTTATGCTTTAGCTATTATAAATACAATATTTGGAGGAAGTATAAGTTCTAGATTATTCCAAAAGATAAGAGAGGAACAAGGATTAGTTTATTCTATTTATTCATCTCAAACTTTATATAAAAAATGTGGAGAGTTAAGTATTTTTGGGAGTATGAGTAATGAAAATTTACAGGATGTATACGATTCTATTCTGGAAGAGATTAAAGAAATAAGAACAAATTATTTAACTGATATAGAAATACAAAATAGTAAGGAACAACTTAAAGGCAGCTATATGCTAGGCTTAGAGAGCACAAGCAGTAGGATGATGTCTATAGGTAAGGCTATGTTATTAAATGATAAGATTAAAACTACAGATGAGGTACTGCAATGTATAGATAAAGTTGACAGAGAAACTATAAACCAAGTTATAGATAAGATTTTCAATTTAGATAAAATGGGTGTATGTATTGTAGGAAGAGATGTTGAAGAAACTAATTTAATAAGTAGATAACTATTGGGGGGAAAAATATGAATTTATCTGAAATAGCAGGTAAAGAAATAGTTAACTTAGTTACAGGAGAAAGACTAGGAGTAATTGGAGAATGTGACCTTATATTAGATGAAACAACAGGGGAGATACTAGCACTTTTAATACCGAGAGAAAAAGGATTATTTGGATTAAAAAGAGATAAATCAGTACTTGAAGTACCGTGGAGGAGCGTAAGAAAAATTGGAAATGATATGATAATAATTGAGTATGACGGTATATACTAGGGGGATGGGTAATGGGAATTTTAGTTCAAAAATTTGGTGGCACATCTGTTGAATCTTATGAAAAAATGAAAGAAGTATGTAAAATAGTAAAGTCGTATAAAGAAAATGATAAGGATTTAGGAATGGTTGTAGTAGTTTCTGCTATGGGAAGAAAAGGAGCACCATATGCAACAGATACCCTTATAAGTTTATGTAGTCAAATAAATGAAAATCCTCAAAAGAGAGAACTTGATATTTTAATGGCGTGTGGAGAAATAATATCAGGCACTATACTAACTAACATGCTTAATTCACAAGGATTAGAAGCTACATTTTTAACTGGAATACAGGCAGGAGTAATTACTAATAATAATTATTCGAATGCTAGAATAATTAAAATAAATCCACAAAGAATGATAAAGGAAATAGATCAAAAAAAGATAGTAGTGATAGCTGGATTTCAAGGTGGAACAGAAGATGGTGAAATCACAACTTTAGGTAGAGGAGGAAGTGATACATCTGCAGTTGCAATAGGAAAATCACTAGGATGTGATATTGTAGAAATATATACAGATGTAGATGGAATAATGACAGCAGATCCTAGAGTGGAACCAAAAGCTAAAGTGCTAAACTTTATTAACTATGAAGAAGTATTTCAAATGGCAGATAAAGGAGCTAAAGTTATTCATCCAAGAGCAGTACAGCTTGCTAAAAGTGGAAATATTACATTAGCTATAAAAAATACACTTAATCCTAATTATGAAGGTACTAAAATTGGTCTAGAACATAAAAATACTGCTTTTTCCTATGAAAATGAGGGTGGTATTATGACTGCTGTAGCTCATAAAGATAAAATTGCTCAAGTTAAAATCAAGTCGGATGAGGGTTTATTTACAGAAGTTTTAGATAAAATAGAAGAGAATAATGTAAGTATAGATATGATAAACTTCTTTATAGGAGAAAAAGCATTTGTTATAGAAGAGGTAGATGTAAAAAAATTAGAAAGTATACTTAAAAAATTTAATGTAGAATATGAAATAAAGAAAAAATGTGCAAAAATAACTCTCATTGGATCGAAAATAACAGGAACACCAGGGATTATGGCTAGGATAGTAAGAGCTTTATCAAAGTCAGGAATATCATTGCTTCAAACATCTGATTCTAATATGACAATATCATGTTTAGTAAATGAAGAAAACATGAATGATGCAGTTCATGCCATTCATAATGAATTTTATGTAGAATAGATAGTGTAAAATTCACAAGTAACTTTGCTTATTGCAAATTGACTTGTGAATTTTTTTTTTATGCAAGGGAAAGATAAGTAAAAGTAAAAAGTAGATTTAGAGAGGAGTTTTATATATGAATGATGACAAAAAAATATTAGAAAATAGTTACATAGAATTAAGTCTAGATAAAGATAAAAAAAATAAAAAACCTATAAAAAATCAGTGTGATGATAGCCCGGATAATGAAACTGAAGAGATACAAAATATAAAACAAATGGGTGTGCCTAATATTCCACAACCACAAAAAAAAGATATTCAATGCATAACTATAATAGGAGAAATAGAAGGGCACTATATAGGAAATCCTCAAAAAAAGGCAACTAAATATGAACATATAATACCAATGCTTTATTCTATAGAGGAAAGTGACGAAATCAAAGGTGTACTTATAATATTAAATACTGTAGGAGGAGATGTAGAAGCTGGGCTTGCTATGTCAGAACTTATAAATAGTATATCTAAAAAGGTAGTTACATTGGTTTTAGGAGGGAGCCACAGTATAGGTGTTCCTCTTGCTACAGCTGGAGATTATTCGTTTATAGCACCTACAGCTACGATGATAGTTCATCCAATAAGAACAAATGGATTAGTAATAGGAGTAAATGAAACTTTTGAGTACTTCAAAAAAATGCAAGATAGAATAGTTGAATTTATAACTAGAACATCTAAAATAAAAAGAGAAGAGTTAGTAAGATTAATGCATGCTAAAGATGAACTTGTAAGTGATGTAGGAAGTGTACTTATAGGAAAAGAAGCTGTTGCATGTGGTCTTATTGATGAAGTCGGAGGATTAAAAGAAGCTTTAGGTAAGTTAAGAGCATTAATCAAAGAAGATGAGCAAGATAAAAATTAAACAAATGAAGAAAATAAATAAGATTTGTTTAAATAATAAAATATATGATATAATTAAATAATATAGATAGAAGTGTTAGTGTTAATGCATTAACACTTTTTGCTATGATTTAAGATATAATTAAACCAATATAATATACAATAAAAAATAAATGATACAATTAAAAAGAGGTGAGGTTGATGGCTAAGAAGAAAAAAGCTAAAAAGAAAGACAACAAGTTAGGTTTTAATGCGGAGTACCACAATTTAATTACCATATTCATAGGGATATTCTTACTATACAGTTTAAATTCCAATTCTATGGGATTGATAGGTGGCTTTATTCAAAATACTTTTAAGGGACTGTTTGGAGGACTTTCTGTTGGTATACCATTTATAATTATCATTACAGGTATACTTGGATTTTTCGAGGGCAATGAATATATATATAGAATAAAAAATACTAAAGTTTATTATCTAGTAATTGGGTTTATATTTGTATTTTATGGTTTAATGAATGCAAGGAATCTTCCAGTAGATAGCCCATTAAAAGCTGAAATGTTAAAGCCTGTAATGAATATGGGGGTTAATGGAGAAGGTTGTGGTTTAGTCGCTACTACTATAACTTATTATATAAGACAAATATTTGGAATAACTGGTGGATGGTTAATTAGTATATTTACACTAATAATTGCCGTTTTATTTACATTTAATATTTCTGTAAAAGATTTGATATTAAATATTAAAGCTAAGTCTAATAGTGCTAAGAATGGAAACTTAGATATAAAAGATAAAATTTCTAGTATGAAAAAGTCTGCAATAGATATGATGACAGATGAAGTAGATGAAGCTACTATGACTAAAAAAGATGGATTCTTTAAATCTTTAAAATCTAAAAATAAAGAAGATAAAAATATTTCAGAAGATGAAAATAATCTAGAAGATGATGTAGATGATAAGACTATAAAAATCATCGGATTTAATAAATCAGAAGATGAGTATTTAGAAATACTTGAAGGAACGCAAAGTATGTCAGAACTAGATGTACTAAAAGCACTTCAAGAGTCTAAAAAGGAAAATAAAAAAACAGCACCAAAAGTTGAAGAAAAAACTCAACCACTAAATATAAAGGTTGAATCTTCTTATAAAAACTATAAAAAACCTAATACAGAACTTTTAAGCAAAATAGATAAGAAATCAGATGATAATGGTAAAAAGAAAGTACTAAAAAATGCTTCTTTACTAGAAAAGACTTTATCTGATTTTGGAGTAGAAGCAAAAGTAAATCAAGTTACAGTAGGGCCTACTATTACTAGATATGAAATACAACCTAGTCCTGGAGTTAAAGTAAGTAAAATTGTCAACTTAACAGATGATATAGCTCTAAGCTTAGCAGCTAAAAGTATAAGAATGGAAGCTCCAATACCAGGCAAAAGTGCAATAGGAATAGAGGTTCCAAATGAAACATCTCAAATTGTAGGTATAAGAGAAGTTTTAGAAAGTGATGAATTTAAGAAATTTGATTCACCACTAGCTATGGCATTAGGAAAAGATATAAGTGGAAAACCGATAATAGGTGATATAGGAAAGATGCCACATCTTCTTATTGCAGGCTCAACAGGTTCTGGTAAAAGTGTATGTGTAAACACTTTAATAAATAGTATACTGTATAAGGCAAGTCCAGATGAAGTTAAGTTTTTACTTATAGATCCTAAAGTAGTTGAACTTGCAAATTACAATGGTATACCTCATTTATTAATACCAGTTGTAACAGATCCTAAAAAAGCAGCAAATGCTCTTAACTGGGCTGTAGTAGAAATGAATAAAAGATATAAATTATTTGCTGAAAATGGTGTAAAAGATATAACTAGCTACAATGAAAAAGTTGATGAAAAGCTTCCTAAGATAGTAATAATAATAGATGAGCTTGCTGACCTAATGATGGTTAGTGCTAATGATGTAGAAGATTATATCTGTAGATTAGCACAAATGGCAAGAGCAGCAGGAATGCACTTAATAGTTGCAACTCAAAGACCGTCTGTAGACGTAATAACAGGTGTTATAAAGGCGAATATACCATCTAGAATTGCTTTTGCAGTTTCATCTCAAACGGACTCAAGAACAATATTAGATATGGGTGGAGCTGAAAAATTACTGGGTAAAGGAGATATGTTATTCTATCCTCTAGGTGCAGCAAAACCAGTTAGATTACAAGGTGCATTTATATCAGAAAGTGAATCAGAAAAAGTAGTAGATTTTGTAAAGAATCAAGTAAAAGAAGATGTTAAATATGAAGAAAATATAATGGAAACTATATCTAAGTCAAACATAACAAAGCAAAGCGATGAAGATGAACTTTTAAAAGAAGTAATTGAATTTGTAGTAGAAAATGGTCAAGCTTCAGCATCTATGTTGCAAAGAAGATATAAAATAGGATTCAATAGAGCTGCTAGGCTTATTGATTCAATGGAAGAAAGAGGAATAGTTGGACAAAATGAAGGAAGCAAACCAAGAAAAGTGTTAGTCAGCAAACAGGACTTACAAAATATAGAAGGTGAATAAATTTGAAAATAATAAAAATTGAAGAGGCACTAAAATTAGATAATGTATTATTTATAGATGTGAGAACGGAAGCGGAGTATGAGGAAGATAACATACTTAATGCATTAAACATGCCTTTATTTAAAGATGATGAGCATAAAGAAGTAGGTACTATATACAAGGTGCAAGGTAAACATGAAGCTATACAAAAAGGATTTGATTATGTATCTTATAAATTAAAAGATATATATGTACAAGCAATGTCACTAGTTGAGGAATATGATAATGTTGTTGTATACTGTGCTAGAGGTGGAATGAGAAGTGGTTCAATAGTGAACTTATTAGCATCACTAGGATTAAGAGTATATCAGCTTGAAGGTGGATATAAAGCATATAGAAAGTTTGTATTAGATTATTTAGAACACATAATGGAAATTAAAAACTTCATTGTAGTTCATGGTTTAACTGGAGTAGGAAAAACAGACTTATTAAAAATGCTAGAAGAAAAAGAAATAGATAATATAGATTTAGAAGGTATGGCTAGAAATAGTGGCTCAACTTTTGGATTTATAACATTTGATGAAAAGCCACCATCTCAAAAAAAGTTTGAAACAAGAATATTCGAAAAATTATTTTTCTCAAAAACTGACTATTTATTTATAGAAAGTGAAAGTAGAAGAGTAGGTCATGTTTCAATACCTGAAAAAATTTATGAAGGAATAGTTAGAGAAGGTTACCATATCTTATTAGATTGTAGCTTAGAAAATAGAGTAAAAAGACTTTGTAAAGATTATATATATGACAGAGATAAAAGTAATATAGAAGTATTAAAAGGTTGTATAAATAAGTTTAGAAAAAGACTTGGAAATAAAACAGTAGATGAATATATACAGTTGTTAGATGAAGGGAAACATGAGACTTTAGTAGAAAAATATTTAATAGAGTACTATGATGCTTTATATATGCACTCAGTAGACAAATATAAATATAATCAAGTTATAAATTTTGATAATATGGAGAATGCTTTAGAAGAAGCTACAAAATTCCATAAGACAGCAACGGAAGGAGCAATATAATGTTGAAAATAGCGTTAGAATCACTAGGTTGTTCTAAAAACTTAGTAGATGCAGAAATAATGATGGGTATCTTAAATAAAAAAGGATATAAATTAGTAGGAGACTTTGAAGAAGCTGATATAATAATAGTTAATACATGCGGATTTATAGAATCAGCAAAGCAAGAATCTATACAAACTATATTAGAATTAGCGGAGTTTAAAGAGAATGGTAACTTAAAAATACTTATAGTTACAGGGTGTTTAGCTCAAAGATATTCAGAAGAACTAAAAGCAGAAATACCAGAAATAGATGCAATAGTTGGAACAGGAAGTTATCAAAACATAGATGATATAATAGCGGGTCTAAAAGAAGAAAAACATATAATAAGCCTTAATGATATAGAATTTGCATACAATGAAGAACTTCCAAGATATATATCAACACCAAGTCATATGGCTTATTTAAAAATAGCTGAAGGTTGTGATAATCATTGTACTTACTGTATAATACCTAAATTAAGAGGGAAATACAGAAGTAGAAAGATGGAAGATATTATAAAAGAAGCAAAGGATTTAGCATCAAGAGGAGTTAAAGAAGTTATAGTTATAGCACAAGACACAACTAAATACGGATGTGATATCTACGAAAAAGATAGCCTACCAGAACTATTAGAAGAATTAGCTAATATAGATGGCTTAAAATGGATAAGAGTAATGTACTCATATCCAGAATCAATAACTGAAGAATTAGTAAAGGTAATAAAGAAATACGACAACATATGTAATTATTTTGATATGCCTATACAGCATGCAAGTAACAAAATACTAAAATTAATGAACAGAAGAACAACAAAAGAAGATATATTATCAAAAATAGAAATGATAAGAAGTCATATATCAGATGCAACTATTAGAACAACAATAATAGTAGGTTTCCCTGGTGAAACGGAAGAAGATTTTAAAGAAGTTGTAGAGTTTGCAAAAAAAGTTAAATTTGATAGATTAGGAGCATTTGCTTATTCTAGAGAAGAAGATACTGCAGCAGATAAGTTACCAAATCATTTAGAAGAAGAAGTTAAAAATGAAAGAAAAGATAGATTAATGTTAGTACAACAAGAGATATCTCAAGAACTTAACTCGAACAAAGTTGGAAATGTATACGAAGTATTAATAGAAGAACAAATAGAAGACAACGTATATATAGGAAGAACTCAAGGGGATGCAGAAGAAATAGACAGCATAGTATACGTAAAAAGCAAAGATAAACTTAAGAGTGGTGACTTTGTAGTTGTAAAAATAACTAGTGCCTTAGAATATGATTTGATGGGGGATGTAATGGATGAACTTGCCGAATAAATTGACTTTATTTAGAATATTTCTAATACCAGTGTTTATAGTAGTAATGTTACTGAATATACCAAATAAGTACCTAATAGCATGTATTATTTTTATAGTTGGGTCGATAACAGATGCTATGGATGGACATATAGCTAGAAAATACAACTTAGTTACAGACTTTGGAAAATTTATGGACCCATTAGCAGATAAGTTATTGGTAATATCAGCTTTAACATGTATGATAGAAGCAGGTCTTGTAGCGAGCTGGATGGTTATAATAATAGTTTCTAGAGAACTTACAGTAAGCATACTTAGAGCAATAGCTGCAGCAGATGGAAAAGTAATTGCAGCTAGTAGTGGTGGAAAGTTAAAAACAATTAGCCAAATGGTTTCGATAATAGTTTTATTACTAGGAGCACAATTTGCTAACCAAACACTTCTTCTTATAGGATGGGTTTGTATATTAGTAGCTACTTTATTGACATTATATTCTGGTGGAGAATATTTATATAAAAACAAAGAATTATTCATGAATAGCAAGTAAATTAAAAGCTATAAAAGCATTGTAAAATGACTTTTATAGCTTTTTTTGTAAAAAGTTGTATCAGCAGAATCTTTATGAGAAGAATTTATTATAAACTTTAGTAGTCGAAATTGTTATCAATAAAGTAGGTATAAAAAAATAAATAAAAGTTCATAACTAAAATAAGTATGGTAAAATTTTACTACCATGTATTTTGGAATTATTTTTATATTAAATATAAATATTTTAATAATTGACTATAAATGAAATATAATATATAATCAATATATAGATTATAGAACAAATGTTTGTATTTATATAGATGAAAGGATGGATATAAAATGAGTATACAACAGGATAAATTAAATGCCCTTAATCAAGCATTAGGGAAAATAGAAAAAGAGTTTGGTAAAGGTTCAGTAATGAAATTAGGTGAAGCTACATCTATGGCAATAGATATTATACCTACAGGTTCGATAGGATTAGATATAGCAATAGGTATAGGTGGACTTCCTAAAGGTAGAATAGTAGAAATATATGGGCCAGAATCTTCAGGTAAAACTACTGTTGCACTTCATACAGTAGCTGAAGCTCAAAAAAAAGGTGGAATAGCAGCATTCATAGATGCAGAGCATGCCCTTGATCCAGTTTACGCAAAGGCATTAGGCGTAGATATAGATAACTTAATAATATCTCAACCAGATACAGGGGAACAAGCACTTGAAATAGCAGAAGCACTTATAAGAAGTGGTGCTATAGATATAATAGTAGTGGATTCAGTTGCAGCACTTGTGCCTAGAGCTGAAATAGAAGGAGATATGGGAGATAGCCATATTGGTCTTCAAGCAAGACTTATGTCTCAAGCATTAAGAAAGTTAACTGGTTCTATAAAAAAATCTAACTGTGTTGCTATATTTATAAACCAGTTAAGAGAAAAAGTTGGTATAATGTTTGGAAGTCCTGAGACAACTACTGGTGGTAGAGCATTAAAATTCTATGCTTCAGTAAGACTTGATGTTAGAAAAATAGATACTATAAAACAAGGTGATAAAGTTTTAGGAAGTAGGACAAGAGTTAAAGTAGTTAAAAATAAAGTTGCTCCACCTTTTAAACAAGCTGAATTTGATATAATGTATGGAGAAGGTATATCTAAAGTAGGGGATTTATTAGATATAGCGGCTGATTTGGAGATAGTAAAAAAATCAGGTGCTTGGTATGCTTACAATGAAACAAAGCTTGGACAAGGAAGAGAAAACGTAAAGAATTTCTTATCTGATAATCCAGACTTAATAAATGAAATTGATGATAAGGTAAGAAAACACTATAAATTAGATGAAAATAAAGAAAAAGCACAAGAAGAAGAAGACACATTATAAAATTTAAAATAATAAAACTAATACACACCTCCTATTAACTTGACATGAGTTAGAAAAAATTATAAAATTAAGTAAGGATAAAATATCTAAATTTGATTTTATAGCAATGTATTCTAAAATTTAAATTAAGAATATTTTGTTGATGTTACAAGATAGATTATGAATAGCAATTTTTTATTTGTATATATCATAGTTTAACTTGTGATTATAAAAGAATTAAAGTTTTAATGATGACATTTTGGGATTATTAACAAAGGAGGTGGATGTCATAGACATAGTAAAGATTTTAATAGGCGCAGCTGTGGGTATTATAGTAGGGTATTTTGTAAGAAAAAATATATCTGAAGCGAAAATTGGCCAAGCTGAAAACTTAGCCAAAGAAATAATAGATAAAGCGAATAGAGATTCTGAAACTGTTCAAAAAGAAAAACTATTAGAGGCTAAGGAAGAGATCCATAAGTGGAGAACTGAAGCAGAAAGAGAAAACAAAGAAAGAAGAACTGACTTACAAAAATATGAAAAAAGAGTAATTCAGAAAGAAGAAGTTTTAGACAAGAAGCTACAAAATTTAGAGTCAAAAGAGAATAGCTTAAATGATAGGCTAAAGAATGTAGCTAAAAAAGAAGAAGATGTTGAACTAATAAAAGTACAACAACTAGAAAAGCTAGAGAATATATCAGGTATAACTTCAGAACAAGCAAAGGAAATTATATTAACTAATGCTGAAAGAGAAGTAAGACGTGAAATGTCTATAATGATAAAAGAAATAGAATCTCAAGCTAAAGAAGAGTCAGAAAAGAAGTCAAGGGAAATAATAGGGTACGCTATACAAAAATGTGCAGCTGACCATGTTGCGGAGACAACAGTTACAGTTGTAAATTTACCTAATGATGAAATGAAGGGTAGAATCATAGGTAGAGAAGGTAGAAATATAAGAACTTTAGAAACGTTAACAGGAATAGATCTTATAATAGATGATACACCTGAAGCGGTAATCTTATCAGGATTTGATCCAATAAGAAGAGAAGTTGCAAGAGTTGCTTTAGAAAAGCTAATTGCAGATGGAAGAATACATCCAGCAAGAATTGAAGAAATGGTTGAAAAAGCTAAAAAAGAAGTTGACAACATAATTAAAGAATATGGGGAGCAAGCTGCTTTTGAAACTGGAGTTCATGGATTACATCCAGAATTAGTTAGATTATTAGGAAGACTTAACTATAGAACTAGTTATGGTCAAAACGTATTAAAACACTCTATAGAAGTTGCTCACATAGCAGGAATAATGGCGGGAGAAATAGGAGCTGATATTAGACTAGCTAAAAGAGCAGGTTTATTACATGATATAGGTAAAGCTGTGGATCATGAGATGGAAGGTACGCATGTTGAAATAGGTATGGACTTACTTAAGAGATACAAAGAATCTAAGGACATTATACATGCAATGAGTACTCACCATGGTGATTATGAACCTCAAACAGTAGAAGCTGTTTTAGTTACTGCTGCAGATGCTATATCAGCAGCAAGACCTGGAGCAAGAAGAGAAACTTTAGAGGCTTATATTAAGAGATTAGAAAAGCTAGAAGAAATAGCAAATTCTTATGAAGGTGTAGATAAATCGTTTGCAATACAAGCAGGTAGAGAAATCAGAATAATGGTTAAACCTGAAAATGTTAGCGATGAAGATATCCATTTATTAGCTAGAGATATGACTAAGAAAATCGAAGATGAATTAGAATATCCTGGTCAAATAAAAGTAAGTATAATAAGAGAAACTAGAGCAATTGAATATGCTAAATAAAAAAGAAGAGGCTAAAAGCCTCTTCTTTTTTTTAGGTTTATTATAAGGAAGAAATTGAATAATAATAACTATTAAATTAGATAAAAATAATATCTAAATAATTAAATTGGAGTGAAAAAGTTATTATGAGAAAGCCTAAAATAATAGTTAGTAAATGTTTGAATTTTGAAAAATGCAGATATGATGGTCAAGGATATAACAATAAAGTTATAGAATCTTTGCAAAAATATGTTGATATAAAAGCAGTTTGCCCAGAAGTAGAAATTGGATTATCGATACCAAGAGATCCTATAAGAATAGAAACTAATAAAGAAAAAGAAGAATATAGACTTATACAACACAAGTCTAACTACGACTATACAGAACAAATGAATAAATTTACCAAAAACTTTATTTCAAATATAGAAGATGTTGATGGATTTATTTTAAAAAGTAAATCTCCTTCTTGTGGAATAAAAGATGTAAAAGTTTATCATCAGGGAAATAAATGTAGTGTTCATAGTAATGCAAATGGATTTTTTTCTAAAGAAGTATTAGAAAAATATAACTATTTACCGGTTGAAAATGAAGGGAGATTAAAAAATTATAGTATAAGAGATAACTTTTTTACTAAAGTGTTTACTATTAATAGAATGAAAGAGTGCAATAATATTGTAAATTTTCATAATGAAAATTTATATTTATTAAAATCTTATGATAAAGAAAAAACTAAAGAATTAAATGAAATAATTTTAAGCAAAAACATAAATGAGGAAAATAATAAAAAATACAAAGATATTATTTACAATATAATTCGTGGGAATAGAAATAAAAGAGGAAAACTAGAAATTATAGAAAATATATTTGAAAAATATAGAAATAGACTAAATTATGAAGAGATTAAAATGTTTAATAGTCTTATAGAATCTTATGAACAAAAAAAGATTCCCTTCAGTGCTTTGGCAATAGCAATAAGAATATATGCATTAAGATTTAGTGATAAAGAAGTTATAAACCAAACATTCTTTAATCCATACCCTGAAGAACTTATAAATATAACTGATTCAGGTCAAGGTAGAGATTTATAAATAAATTCCACAAAAAATATATGATAGATTGATAAATTGGCAATAATAAAGATAAAACTAAGGAAGGATGATTATATGTTAAATAAATTAGCAAAGAACCAATATGTAAAAATTGTAAAAAGTGATAATATAGGTAAAGAAGTTGAATATGGAGTAGTACTTAATGAAGCAAATCAAAAATATGACATAATGAGTATAGGCTTTGAAAATAGAAATGGTGCATTTTTAGAGTATCCTACAAATGTAGAAAACTTAGTTCAAACATATACAATAAAGGATGCTATGTTTGATGAAGTAAAAGAAAATGAAGTAAGAAGAAAAATGAACATATGGTTAGAGAAAAATTATAAAATGTAATTAAAAGGGGGGGTATAGTATACTCTCCTTTTTTGAAATTAAAGTAATGGTAAATTTATTTAAATAAAAATAGAAATATTAAAAATATTTCAAAATATATATAAATTTTAGGTATATAAATAACCAAATATAGCAAATTATAAATTAAAATGATATAATTATTATAAAATAAGGGGGAGTGTAAGGTGAATCAGTATATAAACATTAATTCTCAACTAGATGCTTTAAAAATAAAAGATATTGAAAAAATATTTTATGAAAAAGTAAAGGCAAATAGTAGTATAGTACCAAAAGTTACTCCTTTTAAAGGAATTAATACAGATATGTTGTATATACAAGATAATAAAATCTTGTTTATAAAATTTATGGAGACAACAGAAGATTTATTTTGCATTTTAGATGAAGAGTTGTTAGAAGTGATGAATGAAGAAAATGAACTTTTAAAACTTAGAATGCAACAAATGAAAAGTAATATAAGTTTTAATTATATTTTTATAATGCCTTATATTGAAATTAATGAAGAATATGAACTTAATGAATTTATAAATAATCATGTGATAGATAAAAATAAGCTATCAGAAATAATAAACCATGAAGAAAATTTAAATTGTTATTTAAAAGAAAGCAATAATGAAATAGACTTAAATTTATTTATTTTAGATATATGTCCAGAATATTATGTATTAAATGATAAACTGCATTTAAGTGAACAATTTAAAAAGATATCTTTTTATAGTGATGATTATAAGTATAGTGCAACTATGCTAGATGGTAGCCAAATAGCTAATACTATATCTATAAATTATGGAAATGCTTTATTTACGGGAGGATCAGGAACTGGTAAAACTACAATAATGTTAGCTAGAGTTATGAAGTTAGCAAGAGTTTATCCTCATCATAAATTCTTAATACTAACACATTCGAAACAAGAATGTAATGAATTACGAGAAAAAGTCCAATTACTATACAAAGAAAATAATAATATAGATATACATACTTTTAATTCATTTGTAATTAAATTGGCTAAAAAATATTATTTAATAATAGACTATTCGATGCTAAAAAATGATTATGAAAAGGCATTTAATAATTTAGTAAAACAGGCTAAAAATATTATCAAAAATAAGAATATTTTCAAAGGCATATTTGTTGATGAAATAGAGAGTTTTTCTAAAGGGGAAATAAGTTTTATCACAGAATTTTTATATAAAACAAAATTTATTTTCAATGCATTTAAGTGTGAGTCTTTGAATATATCCAATGATTTAAACGTATTTAAAAATAATTTAGAAGAAATAATATTTGAGGAAGAAATAATTTTATCAAAAAATTACAGACAGTCAAATGATTTAGTAAAATTTATAAATAAGTTTTCAGAAAATGCAAATAAATATATAAATTCATTGAGAAGTAATCTGCATAACAATGAGTTTTATTACACAGAGTCTATAAGAGAGGGTAATAAAACTGTAGATATAATGAAAGTAAGTGATTTAGAAGAGCAAATAAGTTCTGTACGTTGGGAGATAGAATATTTAATAAATAAAAAAGGATTAGACTATTCAGATATAGCTATAATTTATCCTTTTAACAAGAAAAAATTAAAAAATGGTAAAACTATATATTTTCAATATATATTAAAAAAAGCTTTAGAAGAAGCAAAGATACCATATATATATGCAGAAGATAACTTAACTAATCTTAGTAAGAAAGTAGGAGTTACAATATCTAATATATACACAATTAAAAACTTAGAATATAAGGCTGTAATAATTTGTGAATTAGAGATGTTATATAATCATACTATACATGACACTACTCAAGATTATCAAATAAATGATTTTATAGGTGATTTGAATAAAATATATTTGGCTATAAATAGAGCGAGTGATTATTTAAGTATAGTAACTACTTTTAATGAACAGAGTAGTGATATAATAAAGCTTCTGATAGAATCAAAAAATTAAGGAAGCACATTTGTGCTTCTTTTATCTTAAACAAGATAAGTCAAATAATAGAAAGGAGATATTATGTATACTACAATAGAATTAGACGAACAAGAATATGAAGTTTTTAAAAAGTTTTCTAACAAATTAAATCCAAATACTAGTCATGATTATCTATCTAAGGTGATTTTATTCAAAGAATTTTTAGATGAAAAGGAACTTGTTTATGCAACAAAAGAAGATTGTGGCATATTTATAGCTGATATTAAGGAAAAATACGCCAAATCTACATGTGAAAAGATATATAGTTATTTGCATAGTTTTTATAATTTTTTAAAGAAAGAAGAGTATATAGATGTAAATCCATTTAGATACGTTGAAAAACCAGTTGTAACTAGAATAAAGACTAAAGATGATGTACTAAGTATATCAGAAATAAATAAGCTAATAGAGGGTCTTCACAAGCTAAATATTAGGGATAGAGCAATAATTGTATTTTTAGTTACAACTGGATGTTTATTAAATGAACTTGTTAACTTAAAATGGAAGGATTTTATAGTAGATGAGGGCAACAATTATTATGCTAGATTAGGCAAAGGTAAAAAAGAGAGAGTAGTAAAACTTCATCCATACTGCTTTAGGTTAATAGAGAATTATAGAAACTATTCTGGTTTATCAGAAGTAATAATGCCTACAAATGACTTTGTATTTACAACTCAAAAAAGTAATTCTATAACAGATAGAAATGTAAGAATAATAGTAAAAAAAGCTTTAGATATAGCAGGTTTATCTCAATATTCATCTAAAGATTTTAGACATTCCTTTGCAGCAATAAGTTTAAGATTAGGTGCAGATGAAGAAGATATAAAGAAGCAACTAGGATGGAGTGACAAATACTATGCGATAAGATACAAGTATGTATTAAACTTTGTTGATAGCGAAAGTATAGATTATATCATTGATAAAGATAATATGGTTATAAATAAAAAATAAGCATATATGAACAAAAATAAAAAAAAACTTGTTATAGTTCGTAATGTTTTATATAATTAGTATATAAAAAGACACAAGGAAGGTGCAAATTACCATGGAAAATAAATATACTACATATACAAATCCATTGACAGATAGATATTGTAGCAAAGACATGAGTTATATATTCTCTCCACAATTTAAATTTTCAACTTGGAGAAAATTATGGGTAGCTCTTGCAGAAGGTGAACAAGAGTTAGGAATAAATATAACTAATGAGCAATTAGAAGAATTAAGAGCTAATATAGAAAATATAAACTTTGATGAAGCTAAAAAAATAGAAAAAGAAGTAAGACATGATGTAATGAGTCATGTAAAAGCTTATGGATTACAATGTGATAAAGCGAAGGGGATAATACATTTAGGAGCAACTTCAGCATATGTTGGTGATAATACAGATGTTATACAAATGACAAAAGGATTAAAGCTTATAAGGGTTAAATTAGTAAATTTAATAAATAACTTAAAAGAATTTGCAATTAAAAACAAAGATATACCAACACTAGGATTTACTCATTTCCAAGCAGCTCAGCTTACAACAGTAGGTAAAAGAGCTACGTTATGGGCACAAGATTTAATAATAGATTTAGAGGACTTAAATTACAGAATTGATAACATGAAGCTTAGAGGAGTTAAGGGTACAACAGGGACTCAAGCTAGTTTTTTAAGTTTATTTGAGGGAGATCATGAAAAAGTAAAAGAACTTGATAAAATAGTTTGTAAAAAAATGGGATATAAATCTTCATATGCCGTAAGTGGACAAACATATACAAGAAAATTAGATTATCAAGTAATTAGTATATTATGTGGAATAGCTCAAAGTATGCATAAAATGACTAATGATATAAGACTTTTACAAAGCTTAAAAGAATTAGAAGAACCCTTTGAAAAAAATCAAATAGGTTCATCAGCTATGGCTTATAAAAGAAATCCAATGAGAAGTGAAAGAATAGCATCATTATCAAAATATATAATAGGTGAAAGTTTAAGTCCAGCTTTAGTTCAAGCTACTCAGTGGTTAGAGAGAACATTAGATGACTCAGCCAACAAAAGATTAGCAATACCACAAGCTTTCATGGCGGCAGATGCAATCCTTGAAATAGGTGTAAATGTTACTGATGGATTAGTAGTTTATGAAAATATGATAAATAAACATGTAAACGAAGAACTTCCTTTTATGGCTACAGAAAACATACTTATGGAAGCTGTAAAAAGAGGCGGAGATAGACAAGATTTACATGAAATAATAAGAGAATACTCTATGAAGGCAGCTTATAGAGTTAAGCATGAAGGAAAAAATAATAATTTAATTGAGCTTATAATGGAAGATTCTACATTCAAAATGAGCAAGGAAGAAATACTATCTATAATGGACCCTAAAAACTTTGTTGGTAGAGCACCAGAGCAAGTGGTTGAGTTTGTAAATGAAGTAATAGAGCCAGCAATAAAAGATTATAAGCAATCAATAGGATTAAAAATAGATTTACATGTGTAAAATAAAAGTGCTGATTTAATCAGCACTTTTTGTGTATAGTTGTATATGCAAATAAAGTCTATCGAATTAAAATTTATTCCAAATATTTCTTTTAAAAAATTACCTTATATATGAATTAAATTGGTTATTATTGCAAAAAGTAATAGCATATTCAGTAAGGAGGAATTATAATGGCAGGAAATACGAATAATAGTAAAAAATTAACTCTTGCATCCTTAATACTTATGATATTTACATCTGTATTTGGATTTGCTAATATGCCTAGAGCATTTTTCTTAATGGGATACGCAGCTATACCTTGGTATGTACTTAGTTCAATTTTATTTTTTATACCATATGCATTTATGATGGCAGAATTTGGAGCTTCATACAAGAAAGAAAGTGGAGGTATATACTCTTGGATGGAGAAATCTGTAGGTTCTAAATATGCATTTATAGGAACTTTTATGTGGTATGCATCTTATATAATATGGATGGTAAATGTATCATCAAGTATATGGATACCTTTATCTAATGCAATATTTGGAAGTGATAGAACTACAGAATTAACATTTATGGGATTAGGATCAACACAAATTTTAGGGATTTTAGGATGCTTATGGATACTTTTAGTTACATATATAGCAACTAAAGGTGTTGAAAAAATAACTAAAATAACTTCTATAGGAGGTTCAGCTGTAGTATTATTAAATATAGTACTATTAGTAGGAGGATTTTTAGTACTAGCTTTAAATGGATTCCAATTTGCAGAGCCGATAACAAATGTAGCTAAAAGCTTTACAATGTCACCAAATCCAGCTTATCAAACACCTATATCTATGTTATCCTTTTTAACATTTGCAATATTTGCATTTGGTGGATTAGAAGTTTTAGGTGGATTAGTTGACCAAACAGAAAATGCAGAAAAAACATTTCCTAAAGGCCTTACAATAGCAGCAATAGTTATTGCAATAGGATATGCGTTCGGTATATTTTCTTGTGGTATGTTTACAAACTGGGAAAAAGTACTATCGGTAGACACTGTTCATATGGGCAATGTAGCATATATAACTATACAAAATCTAGGGTATGAACTAGGTAAAGTATTTGGTATGGCAGATACTTCAGCTATAACAATGGGACTATGGTTTGCTAGATTTGTAGGATTATCAATGTTCTTAGCATTTACAGGTGCATTTTTCACTTTAACTTACTCACCTCTTAAAACGTTGATAGAAGGTTCACCAAAGGAATTATGGCCTGGTAAAATAGGTGAAATAAAAGATGGCATGCCAATAAATGCCATGAAAATACAAGCAATAATAACAATTGTAATAATACTTATAATATCATTTGGAGGGAGTAATGGTAGTGCATTTTTCGACATATTAGCACTTATGACAAATGTTGCAATGACTATACCATATATATTCTTGTCTGCAGCTTTCCCAGCTTTTAAGAAAAAACAATTAGCTGGAGAAGCAGAAAAACCATTTGTTGTTTACAAATCTTATGGTGCTGCATTAACTGCATCAATAATAGTAAGTGTAGTTGTGGGATTTGCTAACGTGTTTACAATAATAGAACCTTCAATAACAAGTATGTCTTTAAATACTAATACAATATTCATGTTAGCAGGACCGATAATATTCACTATAATTGCATTTGTTCTATATAATAGGTATGAGAAAAAAGTTAAATAGATTAAGCTTAGAAAAAAATAAGTACAGTATACAATATTACAGTATACTGTACTTTTAATATATTTAAAAGTAAAAGTATTGTACTAGTAAAGATTTTAATGTAAACTAAAAAGGAATTGAAAAGTTAATAAACTAACAACTGGGGTGATAAAATGAAATGTATAGTATCAGATACAATAAATTTTTTATCTAAGACATTTCCAAAGATATATTCGAGTCTTTACCTAGAATATTTAAAAGAATATTCTAATAGTTACAATGTTAATAAAACACAGTTAAGAGCATTAATGTTCGTAAAGAATAATGGAGCTATAAGTATGACTGATTTATGTGCTAAGCTAAATATAGAAAAAGGAAGCTTAACTAGCATGGTAGATGATTTAACAGAAAAGGGATATGTGTTAAGAGAAAAGGATTTAGCTGATAGGAGAAAGTATTTAATAACTATAACTGAAAATGGAATAGATGTAGCTTCTGATTTTATGAATAAGTTAAATGTTAGATTAGAGGAAAAGCTTTTTAGGTTAACAGAAGAAGACCAAGGAAAATACATAGAGGCAATAAATACTTTACAGTATATTTTAAATAAGGAAGAATTAAATTAAGAATCTTTAAAAGCAACCAATAAAATTGGTTGCTTTTGGATTTATTATTAAGCTTCTGTTGAAGCTAATTCTTTGTTTTTAGCTAATTCTACGTATTTTTCAAGGCCTTCTTTTAGTATAGTAGCAGCCTTGAAAAGATCATCTTCATTTAAAATATAAGCTAATCTTATTTCATCTCTACCAAGACCAGGAGTAGCATAGAATCCTTCAGCTGGACAAACCATAACAGTTTCATTATCCTTATTAAAATCAGTAAGCATCCAAATTACAAAATCTTCTGCATTTTCTACAGGAAGTTTTGCTACTATATAAAATGCTCCAGTAGGTTTTTCACATATAACTCCGTCAACTTTCATTAATTCATTGTATAAAACATCTCTTCTTTTTCTATACTCTTCATTAACATCAGTAAAATAAGCAGCAGGAGTATTGTATAATTCAACAGAACCAACTTGATCTAAAGTAGATACACATAATCTACCTTGACATAATTTAAGAATTTCAGCTATAAGACCTTTATTTTTAGAAGCTATAGAACCTATTCTCGCACCACAAGCACTATATCTCTTAGAAACACTGTCGATTATAATTACTTTATCTTCAACTTCCTTTAAGTTTCCGAAACTAGTATAATCAAGACCTTCATAAACAAACTCTCTATAAACTTCATCTGCTATTATCCATAAATCGTTTTCCTTTGCGATATTAGCAATCATGTCAACTTCTTCTCTTGTATATACTGTACCAGTTGGATTTCCAGGATTAGATAGTAATATACCTTTAGTTTTAGCGTTAATTTTTGATGTTATAATATCTTTTGATGGAAGATGGAATCCATCTTCAGCTTTAGTAGTTACTGGATTGACAAATACATTTGCACATTGACTAAAACCGTTATAATTAGTGTAGAATGGTTCTGCAACTAGTAAATTGTCATTAGGGTCGCAAATTGCCATTATAGTGAAAAGTAAAGCTTCACTACCTCCATTTGTTATTAAGATTTCATCTTCTTCAAAGTGCATATCATATGTAGTATAATATTTTTGAAGTGCAGAAATTAATTCAGGAATACCCTGAGAACCAGCGTATTCTAACACTTCACTATCAAAATTCTTAACTGCGTCAAAAAACCCTTGAGGAGTCTTAATATCTGGCTGACCTATATTTAAATGATAAACTTTAGTTCCGCGAGCCTTTGCTTGAAGAGCGAAAGGAACCAATTTTCTGATGGGAGAAGCCTGCATAGCAGTTATTCTATCTGAATATTTCATTTAAATTACCCCCTATTATTCTGAACATAAAAAACTTATGTTATATATTAGATTTAAGATTATAGTAGCATAGTTAATTACAAAAATCATTACAAAACAGTATGTATACAGACATTAAAAACCTCTATAAAATTACAAAATATTAAGTGAAATATAATAATTTTACATTTTAATACAGATAAAATAAAGATAATATATTAAAAGATGCAAGTAAATACAAAATAACTTAAGATAACAATCGAAATAAAGCAAAATATAGCATATAATCAAAAAATTAAATTTTAATATTTTAAAATAATATTTAAAATTATTATTATAAAAATAACTAATAAAAAGCAAATAAGTTATAATATTAAAGTAACTATAAAAATATATAATTATTTATCAAAGTATCAAAGTATAATAAAATTAAAAGATGGTAACTAAGAGGTGTAGACGGTGAAAGAAGTAAGGATAGATTGGATTAATAATGATATGGTAATAGTTGCTACAGATAGGGCTAAAAGACCTAAAGATAATCATCTAATGGAATACGAAATACAAGTTAATAAAGAGTATGAAGTAGAATGTCCTTTTTGTAGGGGTAATGAAAAGAAAACACCAAAGGATACATTTAAAATAGAAGATGAAAATGGGTGGATTGTAAGATCTACTAATAATAAATTTCCAATTGTAGATGATATTCCTGGTGATATCTACGGCATTCATGAAGTTATGATAGATACATACAGACATAATGGAAGTTTTTATAATATGAGTAAAGTAGAATTTGAAAACTTATTTAAAATGTATAAAGACAGATATGAAAATTTAATAAAAGATACAAAAATAAAGTATGTAAGTGTATTTAAAAACTTTTTAAGTAAGGCTGGGGCATCTTTAGATCATCCTCATTCTCAAATAATATCATTATCAATAATTCCGCCGGAAATAGAAAATGAAATATCTATTGCTAAGGAATATTATGATAAAAATAATAGCTGTATTTATCTTGATGTAATAGATAATGAGATAAAATTTGAAAAACGAATAGTTCATAATAATGATAAATTTTTAGTAATAGTACCTTATGTAACGAAATACACAGGAGAAATACGTGTAATACTTAAAGAAAAAATAAGATTTGAAGAACTGAATGATATACATATAAAAGAATTATCGTCAATGTTTAATAAGTTATTTAAAAACTTATATAAAGTAAATGGATATTCTCCTTTTAATTTATGTATTCATACTCATCCAATAAATATAGAGTCAGAGAAATACTTTAACCTTCATATGCATATATATCCTAGAAAATATAGCTTTGGAGGATTTGAATTAGGGAGTGGAATATATGTATCATCAATAAATCCAGATGAATTTGCACAAAAAATAAGATTTTAATAAATATACTACCAATATGTTAATATGTGTAGATAATTGGGTAAAATAATTGTATAAAGCTTTAAATAGGAGGAAATTATGAAATTTATATCGTGGAATGTTAATGGCATAAGAGCATGTGTTGAAAAAGGTTTTATAGATTTTTTTAAAGAAGTAGATGCGGATATATTTTGTCTACAAGAAACAAAGTTACAAGAAGGACAAATTAATTTAGAGTTAGAAGGTTATCATCAATATTGGAATTATGCTAAGAAAAAAGGATATTCAGGAACAGCAATATTTACAAAACAACAACCGATAGAAGTAACTTATGGAATAGAAATAGAAGAACATGATAACGAAGGACGAGTAATAACTTTAGAATTTGATGAATTTTATTTTATAACAGTATACACACCAAATTCTCAAAATGAATTAAAAAGACTTGACTATAGAATGAAGTGGGAAGAGGACTTTAAAAACTACCTAACAAAACTAGATAGTGTAAAACCTGTAATAGTATGTGGAGATTTAAATGTAGCTCATAAAGAAATAGACTTAAAAAATCCTAAAAATAATAGAAAAAATGCTGGTTTTACAGATGAAGAAAGAAATAAATTAACAGAACTTTTAGATTTAGGATTTATAGATACCTATAGATATTTTTATCCAAATAAAGAGGGCATATATTCTTGGTGGTCGTATAGATTTAATGCAAGAAAAAATAATGCTGGATGGAGAATTGACTATTTTGTTGCATCAAAAAAATTAGAAAACAAATTAGAAAGTGTAGATATACATACTGAAATTTTAGGGTCAGACCATTGTCCTGTAGAATTAGTACTAAAATAATATAATTAATATATTAGATATAATAAAAAATTTAAAATAAGAATTAGTTAATAAATTACATTAGATCTTAATAGAATATATAGTAGCTTAAAATATAATTTATTGTTAAAACTACTTTAAGAAAAATTTTATTAGGGGGATGTATATGAATTTATTAGATCTTAGACATAAATTGGAAAAAGGAAAATCATTAGGAGGAGAAGTTGTATACATAAAAGATGAAAACATCATATGTGGGGTAGGAGCAATATATAAAAATAATGAAGAAAAGAGCATAACATTATTAAAGTCAAAAGAGGAATCTGTAAAAGTTGACATGTTTTTAGATATTTTGAATGAAGTATACGCAACAGTTGGAGATGGAGAAGTATTAGTTGGAAATGATAAACAAGTTAGAGACAGTAGCCGAGAAATTAAAAGTGTAGAATTTGCTCAATATGAAATGATAAAAATGTTATTTATAAATGTTTAAATAAAAGAAAGATAGACTGAAATTTTAGTCTATCTTTTTTTTAGAGGTGGTACATCTAGCAAAAATTGATTGGTCTTGCCCATTTTATAAGCTAAATCAATTATATTTTTGTCCTCATCTGTCAAATCGCGATTTAAAATTTTAGCAAATTCATTAAATAGATTATCATAATCAACTTGTCTTTTTGGATTGCGCTTAACCATAGAAGGTTTAACCATAGTATATATATATATATCAGGTACAATGTTAGGAGTGTAAATTCTCATAAATACCTGAGATGTATAATAGGCATCATTTAGTGCGTTATGATAAGATTTATCTTGTTCTAAATCTAATGATTGTATAGCATTTTGTAGCCCAATACTTTTGCCAGGTGGATTATTAAAGTATATAGAGGCATATTGTTGTACATTTATATAAGATTTGGGTAAAGATTTTGATGGTAAATTATAATAAGTAATATTTCTATATAACTCCTTTAAATCAGCAGTCCCCCATACGCATAAGATTGGGTTTTTAGAAGTAATAAATTTTCTAAACTCCTTATAAACTTGAGTAAAACTAGGTGCATCATAAACATCATTTTTAGTTATACCTGTTATTTTTCCAACAAAAGGGTGAATATCTTTATATATTTCAGGCTTAACATAACTGTTAAATATATCAACTATATTAAAATTTGAATCTAATTTAATTGCTCCTAATTGAATGATCTCAAAAGGGCATCTTTCGTTAGATACAGTTTTATTGAGCGCTTTATCGAATCCTTGATTGAATTCTAAGTCAAAAACTATATATTCCATAATATTTCTCTCCTAAGCTAATTTATAAATTAAAATTAAAAATAATATCTAAATTTAGTATAACCCATATTGATGAAAATGTTAAACTATTGAGTAAAGTAATAAAAAATAAAAATTGCAAAAAAAACACAAATAAAGATATTGCGAACTTTATTTATGTAATATATAATAAGTATAAATAGAAACACGAACAAAAAATATAAAAAACTAAAAAATTAATGCGATTTTACCGATGGAAATATTATATCAAATAAATTAAGGGGAGTTATAGTATGAATAAATTATTATACACAATCGAAAAAGATAAGCATAACAAAGAAGAGCTACATAATATTTTAACTAAACATAGTAATATAAAATTTGTATCGTTAATGGGTGTTGATTTAGGGGGAAATGCTACAGATGAAAAAATACCTGTTAAGCTATTTTTAGATGATATCGATAGATTTTTAGAATCTGCAGTACAAACAGATGGTTCAAGTGTTGAATTATACAATATAGCAACATTAAATAACGCTAAAGTTGACTTAATGCCAGATGTAGATTCTAGATGGTTTATAGATTATAATTTTGAACATATAGATGAAGAACTTAATTTACCGATAGGAACTCTTAGAATTCCTGCCTTTTTAATACATGATAATAAAAAAGTATGTTCAAGAGGAATTCTTAGAAAATCAGAAAAATATTTTAAAAAAACTCTTATGGAATTATTTAAAGAGTATCCTCATGCAATAAATAATATAGGAATAAACCGTGTATCTGAAATAGAAGAGATAATATTAACAACAGCTACAGAATTAGAATTCTGGGTAAATACTCCAGAAGATAAAGCAGATTTAGAAAAATTAGCAGTATCTCAAAGTTTAAAGGAACAATATTGGAAAAGAACTCATGGTATAATAAGAACTTGTTTAGAAAAAAGTTTAATAATACTTGAAGAATTAGGTATAAGTCCAGAAATGGCTCATAAGGAAGTCGGGGGAATAAATAGTTCTATAAGCATAGACGGTAAAACAAAACATGCTATGGAGCAATTAGAAATATCATGGAAGTTCTCAAATCCCTTGCAAGCAGCAGATAATGAATTATTAGCAAGAGAAATAATAGAAGATGTATTTACATCAAATGGTTTAGAAGTAACATTTAAAGCTAAGCCTATACATGGAGTAGCAGGTAGTGGAGAGCATACACATGTTGGTGTAAGTGTAAAGTTAAAGGATGGAAGCATAAAGAATATATTTGCTCCAAATAATATGACAGAAGACTACTTAAGTGAAATTGGGTATGGAGCACTCATGGGAATGTTATACAATTATGAAGTATTAAATCCAATTGTAGCATCTTCAAACGATGCATTTAATAGACTAGTTCCAGGATTTGAAGCTCCAGTTTGTATAGTAACATCATTAGGACATAGTTATGATGTTCCATCAAGAAATAGATCTATACTTGTAGGATTAATAAGAGATATAAAAAACCCTAAAACAGTAAGATTTGAATTAAGATCACCTAACCCACTTTCTAATACATATTTAGTAATAGCTGGATGCTATCAAACAATGTTAGACGGTATAAAAGCGGCTATAAAAAGTAAGCTAACTACTAAATATTTAGAAAAAGAGTTATCTAAAGACATAGGACAAGAAAGTTTCTACTTAGAAAAAGATAGAATGTATAGAGATGAAAATGATGTATTTGAATATTATTCATTAGAAGAAAGAAATTCTAGATTTGGTATGCCACCAGCAACAGTTTATGAAAATATTAAAAACTTAGAAAAATATGAAGATAAATTACAATCACTAAAGCAAGGACACGTATTTAGTGATGCAATAATAGATTCATTTAGAACTGGAGCTACATATAAATGGTCTGCAGAACTTAAGAATAGAATAATAGAAAAACATATGGAAACTATAAGAAATTGTGTAAGATTACACAATAAAGAAAATATGGATGCATTAGATGAAGTTATGTGGAATTCTATTTCAGAAATTAAGTTTAACGTAATGAAAGATACTTTAACTCAAAAATCTTTATTTAGCCAAATAAAAGAAGCAATAGAGCTAAAAGACTATCAAACAGTATCAGACTTACAACTAGAATTAAAGTCAAATATGGAAAAATTACAACAATTATACATACAATATAAGAAAAATATATATTAAAAAGAAGAGGAAATTCCTCTTCTTTTTTTACGCTTAAGGATATTATGTTATGTTAAAAATTGTGGATAAGTTGCTATATTTAAGCAACGTCAACATACTTAGCGAAAGTAAAAAAGATTTTTAGCAGCGCGCAGAGCCGTTGGCTATATGAGCGAAGCGAATTTTTTCATTATTCTATTATACAATGTACTACTAAGCTAGCGAATAGTAAATATATAGGTAAATTTAATTGAAAAGAGTAAGTGTTTTTTTTTGAGGGCATAAAGGTTATTTTAGCTATAAACAATAGTACAAAAAGACATACATAACCTGAGTTTATAATGTAAGTTAAACTACAAATAGTAATTGCGTGTATTAGGCAAGGAATTAAAATTAGTACTATAAGTAAATTATTGTATTTATTAATGAATGAATATAAATTATTTTTTATTTTTCTTAGGAAAGGATTATTAAATATATATGGTAAGTCAATAAATACATACAACAATGTATAAAATAAAATCAAGATGGAACCTAAAAGAGCAAAGAAACTGCTTATATCTTTCACCGCTATATCAACTCCTCTATAGTTATACATTATAAATTACAAAAAACTTATATTGTTCTATTAATATATATTATTAATAAATTGTAAATATGTGCATATAAGACTTTTAAAATAATATTTTTTAAATTTTACTAAAATAATTAGCTAAATTTAGTAAAATTCTTAAAATAATATTTTTTAAATTTATTGAAAAATCAAAAATATTATATTACAATTAACGTGAAAACGTTTCTAGAGAAAAATGGGGGGATTTAGATGAATAAGAGAAGGATTTTAACATTAGCTATGGCTGCAATGATGCTATTTGGTACAGTTGGGTGTAGTTCGTCAGGGGGAGACGATAAAAAAACTTCAGGAGGAGATCTTCCAAAAATAGGTGCTACAATATACAAATATGATGATAACTTTATGTCAGCAGTACGTAGAGAATTAGAGTCAAATGCAAAAGATAAAGCTGATCTAATAATAAATGACTCTCAAAATGACCAGGCTAAGCAATTAGACCAAATAGATACAATGATACAAAAAGGTGTTAAAGTATTAGCAATAAACTTAGTAGATCCTAAAGCTGCAACTACAGTTATAGAAAAAGCTAAAGCCGCTGAATTACCAGTAGTATTCTTTAATAAAGAACCAGATCAAGCTGCTATGGATAGCTACGATAAGTGCTGGTATGTTGGCACAGTTTCTAAAGAATCTGGGGTTATACAAGGTGAAGTTATAGCTCAGCAGTGGGAAGCTAATAAAGCGAAATGGGATAAAAATGGAGACGGAAAAATCCAATACGTATTATTAAAAGGTGAACCAGGACATCCAGATGCAGAAGCGAGAACTAAGTACTCTATAGAATCAATCAATGCAAAAGGAATACAAACAGAGGAGCTAGCTTTAGATACAGGTATGTGGGATGCTGCTAAAGCTACTGAAAAAATGGATGCTTGGACAGCTAAATTTGGAGATAAAATAGAATTTGTAATTTGTAATAATGATGCTATGGCATCTGGTGCAGTAGCTTCTCTTGAAAAAGAAGGATACTTTAGCGGAGATAAATTTATGCCAGTTGTAGGAGTAGATGCTATACCAGAAGTTATAACACTTATAGAAAGTGGTAAAGTTGTAGGAACAGTATTAAATGATGCAAAAGGCCAAGGTAAAGCTACTATAGATTTATCTTTAAATGCTGCTAATGGAAAAGATGTAATTGATGGTACAGATTGGAAATTAGATGGTAAGGCAGTACGTGTTCCATATAAAGCAATAACTAAAGATAATATAGCTGATGCTAAATAAATTGTGTACATTATAAAATTAAATGATTAAGAGATTACACTGCCTAGATGAAATATAATTTTATCTAGGCACTATAATTATTTTTGTATATATTTTTATAATACGTCAAAAGGAGGGGGCAACTTTTGGAAGATGTAAATAGAGAGTTCATATTAGAGATGAGAGATATATCAAAAGAATTTCCAGGAGTAAAAGCACTATCAAACATTACATTGAAAGTAAGACCAGGTACAGTACATGCTTTAATGGGAGAAAATGGAGCAGGAAAATCAACTTTAATGAAATGTTTATTTGGAATATATCAAAAAAATGCAGGACAAATATTTCTAGAAGGAAATGAAGTGAATTTCCAAACGACAAGACAAGCACTTGATAATGGAGTATCTATGGTTCATCAAGAATTAAACCAAGTAAGACAAAGAAATATACTAGATAATATATGGCTTGGAAGATACCCTAAAAAAGGAATATTTATTGATGAATATAAAATGTACGAAGATACTATAAAAATATTTAAAAATCTAGATATTAATATAGACCCAAGAGCAAAAGTTAGCTCTTTATCAGTATCTCAAATGCAAATGGTTGAAATTGCAAAGGCTGTTTCTTATAATTCAAAGGTAATAGTAATGGATGAGCCGACATCATCACTTACAGAAAAAGAAGTAGAACATTTGTTTAAAATAATAAACAAGCTTAGAAAAGATAATGTAGCTATAATATATATATCTCACAAAATGGAAGAAATATTAAAAATATCTGACTATGTAACAGTAATGAGAGATGGTCAATTAATAGATACAAAAGAAGCTAAAGAAATAACAATAGATAATATTATAAGTATGATGGTAGGAAGAGATATGTCTCAAAGATTTCCAAATAAAGAAAATAAACCAGGAGAAATGATACTAGAAGTAGAAGGCTTAACTGAATTATCACAGTCTGGCTTTAAGGATGTTAGTTTCAATTTGAAAAAGGGAGAAATATTGGGAGTAGCAGGTCTTGTTGGAGCAAAGAGAACGGAAATTGTAGAAGCTTTATTTGGTATGAGAAAATTACAAAAAGGTAGTCTTAAATTACATGGAGAAGAAATAATTAACAAAAATCCTAAAACAGCGATGAAAAATGGATTTGCATTAGTTACAGAAGAAAGAAGAAGTACAGGAATATTTCCACAATTAAGTATAGAATTTAACTCTACTATATCAAATTTAAAAGCATATAAGTCAAATATGTTATTTTTATCCGATAAAGAAATGGAAAATGATACGAAATGGGTAATAGACTCTATGAATGTAAAAACACCTTCATCAAAAACTAAAATAGGTAGCTTATCTGGTGGGAATCAACAAAAAGTTATAATTGGAAGATGGCTTTTGACAAATCCAGAAATTCTTATGTTAGATGAACCAACAAGAGGAATAGATGTTGGAGCAAAATACGAAATATATCAACTGATAAATGAACTTGCTAGCAAAGAAAAAGGAATAATAATGATATCATCAGAGATGTCAGAACTTATAGGTGTAACAGATAGAATTTTAGTGATGAGTAACGGAAGAGTTGCAGGAATCGTAGAGTCAAAAAGTACTACACAAGAAGAGATAATGAAATTATCAGCTAAGTTTTTAGAGGGGGATAGCTATGAAGCCACAAGTTAAAGAAAATTTAAGTAATAAGAATTCAATAAAAGAGTTTATTGCAAATAATGCTATTCAATTGGTTTTGGTGGCACTATTTATTATAATAATATTCATAGAACCAGAGTTTCTTTCTATAGGAAACTTTAGAAATATACTTGCACAATCTTCAATACGTGTAATAATAGCTCTTGGCGTAGGTGGAATAATAGTAACACAAGGTACAGACCTTTCTGCGGGGCGTATAATAGGATTAGCTGCAGTTGTATCAGCATCCTTACTACAGGCAACAGACTACGCATATCGTATGTATCCTGACCTTCCAAGATTGCCATTATTCGTACCGATATTAATAGCTATGGCATTATGTGGTATAATTGGTGCAGTAAATGGTTGGGCAGTAGCAAAACTAAAAACACCACCATTTATAGCTACTATGGGTACTATGTTAATTGCTTATGGATTGACATCACTTTATTTTGATAGACCACCATATGGTGCTCAACCTATAGCAGGACTTGATAAAGCGTTTACAAAATTAGTTCAAGGGAATATAGGAACAGGAGATTTTAGAGTACCATATTTGATAATATATGCCATAATAATATCGATAATAATGTGGTTTGTTTGGAATAAAACAAAACTTGGTAAAAATATGTTTGCAATAGGTGGAAATCCAGAAGCAGCAGAAGTTTCAGGAGTTAATGTTGCAAGAAATTTAATTATAATATACGTAATTGCAGGAGCTTTATATGGTCTAGCAGGTTCATTAGAAGCAGCTAGAGTTGGAAGTGCTACAAACAATACAGGGTTTATGTATGAAATGGATGCAATAGCAGCCTGTGTCGTTGGAGGAGTTTCCTTTGCAGGTGGCATAGGTACTATAGGAGGAATTATAACAGGAGTTTTAATATTTCAGGTTATAAACTACGGCTTAGCATTTATAGGTGTTAGCCCTTACCTTCAATTTATAGTAAAAGGTATAATAATAATAGCTGCAGTAGCTTTAGATACAAGAAAATATGCAAAAAAATCTTAAGAGACTTAAATATAGAAAAGCCCTAACTTAGAGGGCTTTTTTTAATGAAATATAACTATAAATTC
>NZ_JBOFOR010000131.1:0-6551 GCF_051659545.1 Romboutsia sp.
CAAATTGAAAAAATATTAAGCCTATAATAAAGGGGGACATTACATGAAAAAAGCTGTTTTAGTAGTTAGTTTTGGAACTAGTTACCATGAGACTAGAAGAAAAACAATTGACGCTTGTGAAGATAAAATAAAAGAAGGTTTAAAAGGTTACGACTTTTATAGAGCGTATACATCAAATATGATAATAAGAAAATTAAAAAATAGAGATGGTATACATGTAGATAATCCAATACAAGCTTTAGATAGATTATATGAAGAAGGATATAAAGAAGTAATAGTTCAAACACTTCATATTATATGTGGAGAAGAGTACACTAAGCTAAAAGAACAAGTTGAAAGCTACCAAGATAAATTTAAAAAAATAATATTAGGTAGACCACTATTAACACATATAGAAGATTACAAAGAAGCAGTAGAAGCGATAGAACATCAAATACCGCAAATGGAAAAAGATGAAGTTGTAGTATTTATGGGTCATGGTACTTTCCATGAGTCACACTCTGCATATCCTGCATTAGAATATATAATGAGAGATCATGGTATAAATGCATATGTTGGTACAGTAGAAGGGTACCCTGAACTAGAACAAGTTATAAAAAAATTAAAAGAAAAAAATATAAAAACAGTAAATTTAATGCCTTTTATGTTAGTTGCAGGAGATCATGCTATAAATGATATGGCAGGAGATGAAGACGATTCTTGGAAGACAATACTTGAGGCTGAAGGATTTAACGTAAAAGTATACTTAAAAGGATTAGGAGAAAATCCTTATATACAAGAAAAATTTATGAAACATGCTAATGAATGTATAGAAAAAATAAACAAATTAGAGGGAATATGCTAATCAAATAGGAGGATATTGAAAATGGCTAAATTTTACGGAATAGGTACAGGACCAGGGGATAGTTCGTTGTTAACAATAAAAGCAGTAGAAACTTTAAAAAAATTAGATATATTATATACACCTGAAGCTAAAAGAGGTGGAGAAAGTTTGGCATTATCTATAGTAAGTGAGTATTTACCTGATAGTTTAGAAATAAAATCAAGACATTTTCCAATGAGCTTTAATGATGGAGAAAAGATAGTAGCTTGGAACCAAATTGCTGATGAAATAGTTGAAGATGTTAGAAATGGAAAAAATGTAGGGTTTGTAACTTTAGGAGACCCTATGATATATAGTACTTATGTTTATATAATGGAAAGATTAATAGGAAGTATAGATGTAGAAACTATACCAGGTATATCTTCTTTCTCTAATATAGCATCAAATCAAAACTTTCCATTAGTTATGGATAGAGAACCGTTAATAATAATACCTTGTACAATAGAAGAAGAAAAAATTGATTATGCTTTAGAAAATTATAGCTCTATAGTATTAATGAAAGTTTATAAAAACTTTAAAGAAATAGTAGGTAAACTAGAAAAAAATAAACTTATAGAACATGCGATCTTAGTAAGCAACTCTTCACAAGATGGAGAAGTAGTATATAATGATTTAAGAGAAGTAAATCTTGAAGAAAAAATATCTTATTTCTCAACTATATTAGTAAATAGAGAAGCTAAAAAAGAAGTAAGAGTAGGTTAAGGCTACGGAAAGTCTAAAGGAGATTTGAACATGAAAATAGTAGTAGGAACTAGAGGTAGTAAACTTGCATTAATTCAAACTAATTGGGTAATAGCAGAGTTGCAGAGAAATTACCCTAGTGTTGAATTTGAAACTAAAATAATAAAAACTAAAGGTGATATAATTCAGCATATTAGTCTAGATAAAATAGGTGACAAGGGATTATTTGTAAAAGAGATAGAACAACAATTATTAGATAAACAAATAGATATGGCTGTTCATAGCATGAAGGATATGCCATCAATTCTTCCTGAAGGGTTAAAATTCGCAGGAATTCCAAAAAGAGAAGACCCTAGAGATGTACTAGTGTTAAAAGAAGGATATACAAGTTTAGAAGACTTACCACAAGGAGCGAAAATAGGAACTGGAAGTAAAAGAAGAAAATATCAATTACTAAAACATAGACCAGACCTAAATATAGTTTCAATAAGAGGTAACATAGACACTAGAATAAGAAAAATTGAGGATGAAAACTTAGATGCAGTAGTTTTAGCCGCATCAGGATTATTAAGAGCAGGGTTTGAAGAAAAAATAGGATACTACATACCAGAAAGTATAATGATTCCAGCACCAGCGCAAGGTGCGCTAGCTATAGAAGTAAGAAAAGATAGCCCTAAAATAGAAGAAATAATAAACTCTTTAAGTCATAAAGAAACAGAAGTACAAGTCGCAGCAGAAAGAGGATTTTTAGATGGAATAAATGGAAGTTGTCATATTCCTATAGGAGCCTACTGTAACTTAGATGGTGAAAACATAAGCTTAGTTGGATTATTTGGTGATGAAGAAGGAACTAAATTAATAACTAAAACAATAGATGGAAAAGCTTCAGATGCTCGACAAGTAGGATTAGAATTAGCGAAACTAATTTCAAAGGAGTATGAAAATCATGAAGGGTAAAGTTTATTTAGTAGGGGCAGGGCCTGGAGATTATAAATTACTAACATTAAAGGGATTAGAGTGTATAAAAAAAGCAGATGTTATAGTTTACGATAGATTAGCAAATATAAATTATCTAAAAGAAGCTAAACCTAACTGTGAGTTTATATATGTAGGAAAAGCATCAAGTGATCATGCTCTTCCTCAAGATGATATAAATAGAGTTATTGCAGATAAAGCCAAAGAAGGAAAAATAGTTACTAGACTAAAAGGTGGAGACCCTTATGTATTTGGTAGAGGTGGAGAAGAAGGAGAAGTTTTATTCTCAGAAGGTATTGAGTTTGAAGTAGTACCAGGAATTACATCTGCTATAGGTGGGTTATGTTATGCAGGTATACCTATAACTCATAGAGATTGTGCATCTTCATTCCATGTTATAACAGGTCACTTAAGAGATGATGATAAAGAAAATCCAGAAATAAACTGGAATGCTTTAGCTAATTCTAAGGGAACTCTTGTATTCTTAATGGGAGTTGCAAATCTAAAAAAGATAAGCTCGAATTTAATACAAGAAGGCAAATCAAAAGATACACCAGTTGCTCTTGTAAGTTGGGCAACAAGATACAACCAAAGAGTAATAACTTCGACATTAGAAGAGGTGTATGAAACTGCAATAAGAGAAAATGTAAAACCTCCAACATTAATAGCAGTTGGAGACGTAGTAGGACTAAGAGACAAATTAAACTTTTTTGAAAGTAAACCTCTGTTTGGAAAAAGCATAATGGTTACTAGATCAAGAACACAAAGTAGTAGCTTAGTTGAAAAAATAATGGATTTAGGTGGTAATCCTATTGAGTTACCTACTATAAAGATAGAAAAAATAGAAAAGAACTTAGAGTTAGAACAAGAAATAAAAAATATAAAAGATTATACATATTTAGTTCTTACTAGTAAAAATGGAGTAGAGATATTCTTTGATAAACTAGAAGAAATGGAACTTGATAGTAGAGCATTAGCAAATCTAAAAGTATGTGCAATTGGTTCTGCAACAGCAAAAGCTATAAAAGAAAAGGGAATTAAAGCAGATATAGTTCCAGAAAAATTTGTAGCAGAATATTTATTTGAAGAACTAAAGCCTATACTGAAGTCAGATGACAGGGTATTAATCCCTAGAGCTAAAAATGCTAGAGATTTATTAATTGAAAAAATAAGTGAGGTATGTGAAATTAAAGAAGTACATACTTACGAAACTGTTGTAGACTGTACTAGAAAAGAAGAAGTTTTAGATATACTAAATCAGGGTGCAGTTGATTACATAACATTTGCTAGTTCTTCTACAGCAAAAAACTTTGTAGAAATTATAGGTAATGAAAACTTAGATAAAATTAAAGATTTAAAAGTAATATCTATAGGACCTATAACTACAGAAACCGCAAAAGAATTGAATATAGATGTTTATAAAGAAGCTGAAGTTGCGACTATAGAGGGTATGATTGATACAATAATCAACGATAAGTTAGTATAGATGCCGCTCGATAGGCATAATATATAAATTTTCCTCCAAGCAGGCAAAATTCGCCGGAGGCTCATGTCGCCGACAGGTCGCTCAAAGCTGCAATGTCGGTGCAACTTATATATTATACCTATCTTCGCTGGTGCATTATACGTAACTTGAACATTAATTAAAGGTAAAGAGGGGTAAAGAAATGTTAAGAAGACCGAGAAGATTAAGAGCAAATACTGCGATAAGAAATTTAGTAAGAGAAACTAAATTAAATGTAGAGGATTTAATTTATCCTTTATTTATAGTAGAAGGTGAAGGTATAAAAAGTGAAATATCTTCTTTACCTGATGTTTATCATTTTTCAGTAGATATGTTAGAAGATGAAATAAAAGAGTTAAAAGAGTTAGGTATAGAACATGTAATATTATTTGGTATACCTCATGATCATGAGAAAGATGCTTGTGGAAGTGAAGGATATAATGATAATGGTATAGTTCAAAGAGCTGTTAGAAAAATAAAAGAAGTAGATAGTAATATGAATGTAATTACTGATGTGTGTATGTGTGAATATACTAGCCATGGGCATTGTGGAATTTTAACTGATACTGGTTATGTAGACAATGATAAAACTTTAAATTATTTAGCTAAAATAGCTGTGAGTCATGTTAAAGCTGGAGCTGATATGGTAGCTCCTTCAGATATGATGGATGGAAGAATAAAAGCGATAAGAGAAGCTTTAGATAAAGAAGGCTTTGAGCATATTGCTATAATGTCATACAGTGTAAAATACGCATCTACTTTCTATGGTCCGTTTAGAGAAGCAGCTAATTCAGCGCCAGCTTTTGGTGATAGAAAAACTTATCAAATGGATCCAGCTAATAGTAATGAAGCTTTAATAGAATCAGAATTAGATGTATTAGAGGGTGCAGATATATTAATGGTAAAGCCAGCATTATCTTATTTAGATGTTATTAGAAGAGTTAAAGATAATTATGACTTACCATTAGCGGCATATAATGTTAGTGGAGAATATGCAATGCTAAAATCTGCAGTTAAGAATGGTATATTAGCAGAAGGTGCTATTTATGAATCTGTAATGTCAATAAAAAGAGCGGGAGCAGATATAATAATAACTTATTTTGCTAAAGACCTTGCTAAAATGTTAAAAAAATAAGAGAAACTACAAAAGTCTTCCTTTGAACTATTGATAAGGAAGACTTTTATAAACTTAAAAATACTCCCAATACACAATTATGCTGAGAATAGCAGCTAAGATAGTATAAACCAAAGAAACTATAAAAGGAGTACTTATATTAAAACTTACAAAATGATTATTAGTACGAGATTCTTTTTCTAAAAAGCTCTTAATGCTAGCATCCATCATTTGTGTTGTAAAACCACCTTCAGAGGAAAAGAAGTAAATAGCGATGGTGAATAGTAAACCAGTAACAAAAGACAATTCCATAAATGACAATTTAAAAATATTAGATAAGATTAGATTTGTTGTAAGTAAGATAACTAAAGTTATAGCGCCAGATAGAATTCTTTTTATTTTAAACACCTCCGACGTAAATGTTTGGACTATAGTTAAATTGTATAGATAAAATTAGCGTACTGCAACTATAATGATATGGAGCTGAATTTGAAATTAAATAATATACATAAGGAAGTGTTGAGAGATGTTATACCCTATAAATATAGAGATAAAAGATTTAGAGATAACTATAATAGGTGGAGGCCTAGTGGCTTATAGAAAGTGTAAAAACCTTTTAGATTTTGGTAAAAAGGTTAAAGTAGTATCAGAAAACTTTATAGAAAAGTTTGAAGAGATAAGAGATAATATAGAGTTAATACAAGATGTTTATAAAGAAGAATATATTAAAAGAAGCTTTATAGTAGTAGCGGCGACTAATAATAAAGAAATAAATAAAAAAATAGGAATATATTGCAGGAATAATGGTAAACTAATTAATGTGGTAGATGATATTGAAATTTCAAATTTTACAGTACCATCATATGTAAAAAGAGGAGATTTATTAATTGGTATTTCCACAGGAGGCAAAAGCCCATCACTATCTTCTAAGATAAAAAGAGAGTTGGAAGAAAGATACGATGATAGTTATGAAGAGTATATAAACCTTTTAGGTGAAATTAGACAAAATATAATAAAAAATCACAAAGATATTTCAGAAAGAAAAAATATGCTTAATAACTTGATAAATCTAAGTTTAGAAGAATTAAAGTTGATAATTAAAGAATATAAGCAAATAAAATTATAAAAAAAGTTTATAAAAAGTGTTGACCATTTTAAGATGGGATGATATAGTAATACTTGTCCTTAAGAAAAGGGATAACAAGAAAAAAATGTTGACAAAGTAAAATTGATTTGTTAAACTAAAGAAGTTGCAAAACGCAACGATATGAACTTTGAAAATTAAACAGTAGGTTAATTTATAGAAACAAACATAATTCTTAACAGAATTAAAACACAAACAAACCAAGCCAGATATTCAGATAATGATTAGCTGAGCGATGGACAACTTTTTA
>NZ_JBOFOR010000132.1:0-21437 GCF_051659545.1 Romboutsia sp.
TTGTATTTATATACTAAAAATGGAAAAGCTATTATAAAATTTCTTAATAAGGAGTAATGCTGTGAAAAAAATAATGGTTATTTTATTGCTAATAATGGTAATTATTTTTGTAGAAGTAAAAGATATAGAAGCAAAAGGTAATACCACAGAAAATAAAAGTGATGCGGTATATATTCAACAAATAGAAGAAAAAAATAAATTATTAATTCAAGCACTGGATAGCTTAGGAGCTAAATCTAAAGATGAAGTAGTATATATCTATGCACAAGGGGTAAAAAACAGAAGTGGTCCCCTACAATACGCTGTAATGTGCAAAGAGTTAAAGAAAGACTTTGTAAAAACTATGGAAAAAGATAAAAATTATGCATGGGTAACTGGATTTTCTAGTCCATGGATAAGTAATTATGAAATTATTTATAATAAACAAAATAAAGATAAATCATATACCGTGACGATTAAGTTTTCTTGGGAAACATCTAGTGGTCCGTACAATAGCAGTGAAACAAATATTAATATAAAAGAACAAAATGGAATATGGTGTATTACAAGTATAGAAAATGAATATTAATATGCTATAAAATTTATATATAAAAATCAATTTATATTTGTATATTTATTAAAATTATAAGGATATAATAAAAGTAAAACATATTGGGAGGCTATATGAAATTTAAGGTATCGAAGGAAGTATTTAATAAACTAAATGATGTTTGCTTTGGAGTAGTAGTTGCTAGAGGATTAGATAATAAAAAAGATCTAGAGATAATAACAAATTTACTAAATAAAAGTATAAGTGGAGTAGAAGAGTATTTTAAGGATAAAAATGTTAAAGAAAGCTTAGAAATTAGTCCTTATAGAGATGCATTTAAGGAATTAGGAGTAAATCCTAATAAATTTATGAGCTCTATTGAAGCTATGACAAGCAGAGTAGCCAAAAGTAAAGGATTGCCTAATATAAACCCTATTGTAGATTTAGGAAATGCAGTATCATTAAAATATTTAGTTCCTTTAGGTGCTCATGATATAGGACATGCAAACAATGATATTTGTGTAAGATTTTCAAAAAATGGGGATAAATTCGTACCTTTTGGAGAAGAAAATGAAGAGATTCTAGAGGATGGAGAATTAATTTATTCTATAGGTGATGAAGTTAAGACTAGAAAATGGATTTGGAGGCAAGGAGAAGTGGGAAAAATTACGGACAATACAGTGGATGTATTTTTCCCTATAGATGGCTTTAAAAATAAAAATGAAGAAAAAGTAATACAAGCTAGAGATGAGTTAGCTATATTATTAAGAGAGATATTTGATTGTAAAATAGATATAGGGTTTATAGACAAAAATAATATCGAAATGAATATATAGATAATTATAAATATATAGACCTATACATGATAATAAGTTATTGTGTGTAGGTCTTACTAAATTTAGTCAAAAACAAATTTGAAGTTAATCAATAACTAAAATTATATTAAATTAATATAATTATGTAATAGTAAAAATTATACAGTATACTTATGATAGCAATATATTTATACATAAAATAGAGAAAGGGAGTAGAAAAGTTGAATAATACAAAAATAAAAAAGATAAGTCCGTTAGTAGAAACAAAATTTGTAGGACTTTATGATGTAGAATACAAAAACAAAAAAGGTGAAGATAAGCATTGGACGGTAGCATCTAGGAAAAATAGAGAAGATTTAGAAAAAATATATTTAGAGAATGAAGATGACAGAATAGATGCGGTAGTTATTGCAGCGCTTCATAAAAGTAAAAATAAATTAGTTTTAATAAAACAATATAGAGTGCCGATAAATAGATATATATACGAATTACCAGCAGGCCTTGTAGATAATGATGAAGATACAAAAGGAACTGTAGCTAGAGAGTTAAAAGAAGAAACAGGCTTAGAACTTTTAGAAATAAGCAAAATAAATAGTAGGGATAAGGTTTATTTATCGCCAGGTATGACAGATGAGTCAGTTGCTTTTGTATATTGTTTATGTGATGGAGAAATAAGTAATGAATATTTAGAAGATGATGAGGATATAGAAGCTATTTTAGTATCTAAAGAAGATGCTAAAGCAATTCTTCAAGGCAATGAAATTATAGATATCAAATCTTATTTAATACTTCAAATGTTTGTAAATATGGGAAAAGAATTATTTGAATAGAAAAAAGTCTACAATAAAAGTAGACTTTTTCTATTTTAGATAATTTATTCATAAAAAAAATAAAAATTGTTGCATTATCAAAATGATAATAATATAATAAACTTATAATTATCAATTTGATAGTGATTGAAGGGAGAATGGATTATGATATATAATAATATATTAAGCTTAATAGGGAATACACCTATAATAAAATTAAATAATTTAAACAATGGTAATATATATTTAAAACTAGAAAAAGTAAACGCAGGTGGAAGTGTAAAGGATAGAGCAGTTTACTTTATGATAGATGGGTTGGAAAAAAGTGAAAAATTAAAAAAAGGAGATGTGCTAGTAGAAGCAACTAGTGGGAATACAGGAATCGCTTTAGCTATGATAGGTCGATTAAAAGGATATGAGGTAATAATAGTAATGCCTGAAACTATGAGTATAGAAAGAAGAGCTTTAATGAAGGCCTATGGAGCAAAACTTATATTAACAGAAGGCTCAAAGGGAATGGGGGGAGCTATTGAAAAAGCTGATGAACTTCTAGAATCTAATGACAAATATAAAAGTCTTGGACAATTTGATAATTTAGATAATCCAAATGCTCATTATAAAACTACAGGTGTTGAAATATATAACGATATTCCTGATATAGATATATTTGTATGTGGTGTAGGTACGGGAGGTACATTAAGTGGAACCGCAAAATATTTAAAAGAAAAAAATTCGAATGTTAAAATAATTGCTATAGAACCTAAAAAATCACCTAAAATATCTCAAGGCATAAGTGGAACACATAAAATACAAGGAATAGGAGCTGGGTTTGTGCCTAAAAACTATGATGAAACCGTAGTAGATGAAGTAATGGTTATAGACGATGATGAAGCTTTTGAAGGTGTAAGATTGATAGCAGAGAAAGAAGGAATACTAGTAGGTATATCTTCAGGCGCAAATGTATATGGAGCACTAGAATTAGCAAAAAAATATCCGGATAAGAAAATAGTTACTATAGCTCCAGATGGAGTAGAAAAGTATATTTCTATGGGAATATTTGAATAAAATTATTTACTAATTAATAATGAAGGGAAGAATATTAATGTTTAAAAAGATAAATAAGGATATAGAGTTTATAATGGAAAATGATCCGGCGGCAAGATCAAAGATAGAAGTATTATTATTATATCCATCCGTTCATGCTAGGATAGCTCATATAATATCTCATTTTTTATATAGGTATAAGTTATTTTTTACAGCAAGACTAATATCACAGATAGCAAGATTTTTTACAGGAATAGAAATACATCCTGGAGCAACTTTAGGAGACTGTATCTTAATAGACCATGGAATGGGCGTAGTAATAGGAGAGACAGCAGAGGTAGGAGACAGGGTAACTATTTATCATGGAACAACTTTAGGTGGAACAGGTAAGGATACAGGCAAAAGGCATCCTACAGTGGGGAATGATGTAGTAATAGGAGCAGGAACAAAAATTTTAGGTCCAATAAATATTGGGTCTGACTCAAAAATAGGAGCAAACTCAGTAGTACTAAAAGATGTGCCTGATGGTGCTACTGTAGTAGGTGTAGCAGCTAAAATTGTAAAAATAAGAACTGATAATAAAGAAGAAAAAATTGTTAGAAGTATACATCAATAAATTAAAATACACACTAAGAAACTCACCTAAATTATAGGCTGAGTTTTTTAGTGTATTACAATTAATAGAATAACTATGATATTATATTATTGTAAATTTAAATAAAATGGAGAGACTTATGTATTTTACCTATATAATTAGATGCAAAGATAATACTTTATATACTGGTTACACAAGTGATATAAAAAGAAGAGTAGAAGAACACAAAAAGGGAATAAACTGTAAATATACAAGAGCAAGAGGCTTTGAAAAACTAGAGGTTTACTTTGAAACCAATACTAAAAGTAAAGCAATGAAATTAGAAAGTTATATAAAGAAGCTTACTAAATCTAAAAAAATTATAATTATACAAAATCCACACTGTTTTATCAAAGAAATAGACTTAGAAAATGATTATGTAGTAGGAAGCTAAAAAGGATGTAAAAAAGGAAGCATTAGCTTCCTTTTTTAGTCTATTTTTTATAAGGCACCTTTTTAGGTGGTATATAATTATTTTCTTTAGTGGATGGAGCAATAGTGCCTTGAGGACCAGCAGGACCTTGAGAACCTACATCACCTTTGTCCCCTTTAAGGCCTTTAGGACCTTGAGGACCTATATCGCCTTTGTCGCCTTTAGGACCTTGAGGACCTATATCGCCTTTGTCGCCTTTAGGACCTTGAGGACCTATATCGCCTTTGTCGCCTTTAGGACCTTGAGGACCTATATCACCCTTATCACCTTTAGGACCAGGTGTACCAGTTCCAACAGTAACATTACATAATGGATTTACATAAGTTTCTTTTCCTAAATCTATATATTGTATAGAGCTTAATTTTACATATATAGGCCCTTTTCCAGATGCTGTTTTCCCCATAACAGCACAGTGACTTACTTGACAAATGCGAAGTCTTAAAATACAATCACTATCTTCAAGTTTCAATCCAATGACTTTACCCATACAATCGCATAATATATTGTACATTTGGCAATCGCATAAATTTATTGGATATACAAACATAGGGCACATATTTTTAGAAGAATGGGAGCAAATATCCTTTTTCGTATTTTTAGGAAGTTTACAGCAGTTGTCTTTATTTACACAGTCTTTACTCATAAACAACACTCCATGTTAAATATTTTATAGTAGTAGATTACTACGTAATATAAATATATGTTTAAAAGGTAAAAAAGGGGACAATAAAAGCCAATATTAAATATAAAAACTATAAATATAAAAGTAACATCTAATATGAAGAAAAATTCAAATACATAAAGTACAAAAAATATGGAAAAGTAAGAATATATATGTTATATTACATTTACTAATTGACATAATTAGTGTTAAAATACAAATAATATGTAAAAATAAGAAATTTATTATCAAACAAAAAACAAAAAATTAGGGAGGACATATGAAAATAGAATGGAACAAAAAATATACCACTATATCAACTTATACATTTATTGTAATTTGTTGTAGTATATTATTTTTTAGCATACTTAATAGCATGGGTGAATTTACTAGTAAACTAGGTTGGATAGTTTCAACTTTACAGCCATTTATAATAGGGTTTGTAATTGCTTATTTATTAAACTTTATATTAGTATTTGTTGAAGAAAAATTACTATCTAGAAATGGTATGAAAAACCTTGGAAAGAAATCTAAAAGAGGAATCGGTCTTTTAATTACGTATACAATAACATTTATTATGATGTATTTATTTATACAATTTGTACTTCCTCAAGTAGTAGATAGTATAGTAGGACTTGTAAATGATATACCTACATACGTAACAAATGTAACATCATTATTAGAGGAAGCAACATCAAAACTAGACCTTGATAATCAGTATGTTGGTGTAGCTATAGACAAGTGGAATGAATTTATAAACTACACTATAAATGTGATTACTAACTTACTGCCTGTATTAGCAGATAAGGTTAAGATAATACTATCTAGTGTATGGAATATAATATTAGGATTAATAATATCAATTTATATGTTAATAGATAAAGAAAAATTTGCTGCATTAAGTAAGAAGACTATCTATGCTTTATTACCAAAAAAAAATGCAGATATAGCGGTATCTTTAGCTCATAGAACAAATGATACCTTTGGCAAATTTTTAAGTGGTAAAATTATTGACTCATTAATAATAGCGATACTTACATTTGTTATATTAACAGTGTTTAAGATGCCTTATACTATACTTATATCTGTGATAATAGGTATAACAAATATTATACCATTTTTTGGACCATTTTTTGGGGCAATACCATCATTTATAATAATAATGTTTGTATCTCCAATAAAAGCTTTATGGTTCTTATTAATAATACTTGTAATTCAACAATTAGATGGCAATATTATAGGACCTAAAATATTAGGAGATTCAATAGGCATATCTGCATTTTGGATATTGTTCTCACTATTAGTAGCTGGAAAGTTATTAGGATTAGTAGGTATGATTATTGGTGTACCTTTATTTGCATTAATATACTCTATAATAAAGGATGTTATAGAAGATAGACTAGGTAAAAAAGGATTACCAAAAGACACCAAAGATTATATGTAGATTTATAAAAATCAATTATTTAATACATAAAAGCTGTGCTAATATATTTAATGTAGCACAGCTTTTTAATACATAAAATTTAGGAAACAAGATAATTGGGAAATATTATTTTGCTTATATAAATTTAATTCTAATAAGAATAAAGAGAATAGTAAGTCAAAAGTAAGTCTACTATTTTTCCGTAGCTGGCAGTACCTTCTTTAACACCATTAGATTTTAGATAAGAGTCATTAAACTTGTCTGAAACTTCTTCAATTTTACCCTCGTATTTTTTCCAAAACTCACTGTTATATTTTAAATCATGGCTAACTTGACTAGATATATTCTCACTAAGGTTAAGATAAGAGTCGTAATCTACTGAAGCAAGTGCACGAGCAGTATGTTTTAAAGCTAATATATATCCAGAATATTGAAAGTCTATATCTGGATGATTGATAGAGGCTAAGTAACCTATAAAATTAGCTTCATCCTCACTTCCAAAACCTCTTTGATGAGCCATTTCATGTAGAACTGTAGAAGATATGTATACATCGGGTACAGCTACATTTACGTTAGCCTCACCTGTAAACGGGAAGTATATTCCTAAGATACCTGTATAACACATTAAATTAGAAGATAGTACATATTTAGGTTTAGCATAATCTCCTTTTACTTGAGGTAAAATAGTAGAGATATTGTTATAACCTGTTTGAGCTCTAGAAATAATACCTTTGTAGTCTGTATTAGATTTCATAACTCCATTACTATCTTCTGAAACCAAATTTCTAGTTTCATTAGATTTACTAATTAAAAATTGATACAGTTTTTTTAAATCCTCCGTGTTATGCCTAGGTAGAGAAATATTTTTATTATATGAAGAATTATAGTTACTTAATAGTACAGTTTGAAGAGGGGTTCTGTTGTAATTTAATCCCCACAACAATATGAATAAAAAGTAAAGTATTGATAAAATACTTAGAATATTAAGTGATGAATTTACTATTAATTTTTTAAAGGATTTTTTATCGGTAAGAATAGTTTTAATAATATATATTAGGAATATTATTGTTGAAAAAACTATTAAATACATACATACTTCGTACAATGAAAAAGGAAAAATCTCAGTAACTTTGCTTAATATACTTATAGTAACTTTGTTTATGTATGTAGAATAATATTTATCTACTAAGTTTGGGAATTTCGAACCTATAAAATTAATAAATAAGGCTATAGGAAAAAGTAACAATGAAAATAATCTGATTTTTTTTATATAAATCACCTTCTTTCTACCTATATTATAAAGTAAAAGAAGGTTTGAGGAAACAAAATACCTATGCTATAATTAAATAAATTTAGAAAGATAGTAGAGAAAGGACATATTATGCAAAAATTAATTATTAAACTAACAAGAGATAATTTCAATTTCAGATTTAAGCAGTATGAAGGAATGTTTTTTCATGCTGATATAGATGTAGAAAAAGAAATTATAAAATATAAAATAACTAAAGATAAAGAAGGAACAGAACTTAAAGAATTTGGAAATACTCACATGAAAGATAAGGATATGTTGTATATTCCGCAGATTGAAGCTTATATAGATTTAAAAACTGTAAAATAAACACTAAAAAGAGAGTTAAAATATTTAACTCTCTTTTTTTAAATGAATAAATCATTTGTTAATATCCAAAACAACGTTAATGCATAACCTTAAGCTCGAAAAATTTTTACACACCTATAAACATTTTGTAAACGACTAATATTATAAGTGCAACTAAAGCTATTTTAAATATAAAACTTGTTAAAAACTTTAAAGCTTTAACTGAAATTCCTATAATTACAATAATAAGAACTAATTTAAAAATTAAATCTATATCCATAGTTATCACCTCTATTAACTATATTATACCAATAATATACCTGATATCAAAGGAATTGTAACAATTGAAAATAAAGTTGTAAAAAATACAGCCTGAGAAGCTAAAGATTCATTAGCATTATATTCATTTGCTAGTATAGCAGTATTTGCAGCAGCAGGCATTGCTGAAATTACAACTGGTATTGCTAAAAGCATATCATCTCTAACTATTCCCTTGAGCATAAAATAAATAATAGTAGGAAGTAATACTAGTCTAATAAAAGTTATAAAATATAGTTTTTTATTAAAAAAACAATCAAAGGCAGAAGAGTTACAAAGCATACTACCTATTATTAACATAGATACTGGAGTAGTAACATTACCTAAAAGTTCTAGAGGTCTATTTAAAAATAAAGGCAATTTAATACTGAAAATAAATAATATAAGACCTAAAATTACTGCTATTATTACAGGGCTAATAATGGATTTTAGAGAAAATGTATAAGAATCATTATCCTTGGCTAAAAGAAATGCACCTATAGTCATAACTAGTAAGTTAAAGGGCAAATTAAAAATAGAAGTAAAAAATATTGCTTCTTTTCCTAATACAGCTTCTACTACTGGATAGCCCATAAAACCAACATTTGAAAATAAAATTACAAATTGATATATACCTAAATTTTCTTTAGATTTAAAAATAAACTTGATAAGATATGCAATAGTAAAAGATATTGTGTACATAATTAAAGAAATCAAAATTAGATTAGTTATTTTGCCAATCATATGAGAATTATACTCTAACTGCATAGAACTTATTATCATAGATGGTAAGAAGATAGTCATAGTAAGTTTTGAAAGTTTAGAAGTAAATTCTTCATCCATAAAATCTTTCTTTCTGGCAACATATCCTACTAAAATTAGTGTAAATAAAACTAAAACTTGAATAAAAACATTATTTAAATTCAAAGAATCCCCCCCTTGTTGGCTATATGATAGACACTTTTATATGATATACAAATAATAAAATTAAGTAAATATAAAAACAAAATAAAATTTGAATACAAGGACAATATATACAATAAGAATATATACAATAAATAAAATAGTACTAAAAAATTATACTACTAGAATAAATTATGTTATATAATTAAATATGCTACAATGTATAAATATGTAAAAAATGATAGGGAGTAAAATATGAAAAATACAAGATTTTCCATAAATAAAATGAAAAATATACCTAATGACCCAAAAGTATACCATACTAAAGGTGTTTTTTATGAGAAGCTTGGGAAAGTAGACAGTGCTATAGAAGCATATAAAGTTGCAGCTAAACATGATTATGTTAAGTCTCAATATAGTTTAGGAAATATATACTTTAAAAAAGGACAATATAATGAAGCAGAAGAGTGGTATAGTCTTTCTTATAGAAACGGTATGCTAGATGCGGCTTTTGATTTAGGTAATATGTATTTTGACATAGATGCTTATGAGTATTGCATTTATTGGTATGAAAAAATAGCAAAAGAAGGTCATTTACAAGCTCAAAACAATTTAGGTGTTAGTTATTTTAAATTAAAAGATTATGAAAGAAGTGAAAAGTGGCTAAAGGAAGCAGCAAGCGGCAACTTAGGTAAGGCTTGTTTCAACTTAGGGATTTTATACAATACCATTAATAGAAAAGATGAAGCTTTGGATTATTATAAAAAAGGATCTGTATTATTAGATGAAGATAGTAAGTATAATTTAGCAATTTTATATCAAGAAGAAAAAGAAAATAAAGAGGCTATAAGCTTATATAAGCACTTACATAAGATAGGACATGAAAAAGGATGCTTTAATATAGGTATGCTTATGGAGATAAATGAAAACTTTGATGAAGCAGAAAGATATTATATAAAAAGTGCTGATAATCATCATACAGAATCACAGTATAGGCTAGCATTCCTATATGATAGAGAAGAGGAAAGTGAGGATGCTATAGGCTATTATAAAATGGCAATTGAAGAAAATCATTTGTTAGCTAAATATAGACTAGCTAATTTATATAATAAAGAAAATAAAGTAGAAGAAGCTAAAAAATATTATGAAATGTGCTTAGAAAAAAAATTAGTAGAAGCTAAAAATAATCTAGCAGGAATTTACTTTGAAGAAAAAGAATATGAAAGTGCTATAAAATTATATGAAGAAGCAATAAATGATGGATGCAAAGTAGCTATAGAAAATATAGGTGACTTGTACTATAAAAATGGAAATAAAGAAAAAGCAATTTCTTATTATTTAAGAAAATCAGAAGATTTATCTTGTCAAATAAAATTAGGCAACATATATGAAGAGTATGATTGTTATGAAGAAGCAATAGCTTGGTATATGAAGGCTTGTGAAAATGGTGATACTAGGTCTAGTTATAGACTAGGAGTAATATACAAAAACTTAGGAGATATAGAGAATGCTACAAAGTACTTTGAAATAGCAGCAAATAAAAATAATATAAATGCACGTATACATTTAGGTGAAATATACTTTACTAATTTAAGTTATGAAGAATCTAAAAAAATGTTTGAAGTAGCAGCTAATGAAAATCATGTATATTCTCAACATATGCTAGGTGTAATATATGACATACACTATAAAGATTATGTAAATTCTAAATACTGGTATGAAAAAACTAGAAGTGAGCAATGTATTGAATCTATTTACAATCTAGGACACTTAAGTTTAAAATTAAATGAAGATAGTGAAGCTGAAAAATACTATACAGAAGGTTTAAGGTTAGGGTGCAAAAAGTCCGAGTATATGTTGGCACGCTTATACTATAAGAAAAGTTTAGATATGTACCAGGCTTTAGCAGAGGAAGGCTATGAAGATAGCGAGGAAATTCTAGAAAAGATTCCTAAGATTGATATAAACTTTGATGATATATTAATAGCACCATTTAAGTTACAAGAAAAAGAAGAAATACAAGAAGAGTATGTTCCAGCATACATATTAGATATTACAGAGAATTTAGAAGAATTATTTGAAAAAATAGAAGATAACATGAAAATAAGTAAATAACAAAAAAGAAAGCTAAGGCTTTCTTTTTTTGTTACACATTATTTATTAAATATAAAATATAGCTAAGATATAAAAATATTAAAGTACCACTTTCAAACTTAGTAATATTTTTATTTTTAAATGCAAATAAGTAAGTAATGAATGTAGCTAGTACCATGCAAATACCATCAAAAATTAACTTAGGATCTATTCGTAATGGATACATAGTAGCGGATAATCCAAGGATAAATAATATGTTAAATATATTAGAGCCTATAACACTGCCAATAGCAATGTCACTTTCACCTTTAGTAGCAGCGACTAATGCAGTTATTAGCTCAGGCAAAGAAGTACCAATAGCAACAATGGTAAGTCCGATTATATTATCACTCACACCAAAATTAGAAGCTATAGTAGATGAACAAGTTACTACTAATCTGCCACCTAAAATAATAGATAGAATACCTATAATAGATATAGTTGAAGCTTTTATTATAGAACTAGTTTTACTTATTCCTACTAATGTGGAATCGCATGAAATAGCAATGTTATCTTGACCTGATAGTTTTTTTGCAGATTTAATATTTGTAGCTACTATATAATATATAAATGCAGTAAATAAAATTAATAATATAATACCATCAATTCTACTTAAAACTAAATCAAGAGACAATAAAATTAGTAATAAAGATGAAAATAATAAAAGAGGGAATTCTCTTTTAAGCACTGAGCCTTTGAATGTTAGTGTTTGGATTACACCAGAACACCCAACGATCATTAATAAATTAAATAAATTTGACCCAAGTACATTACCGATAGCAATACCAGTTTCACCAAAACTAGAAGCTGTAATACTAACTGCAGCCTCTGGTACATTAGTACCAAAAGTAACTAAAGTAAGACCGATTACAAGTGATGGAATATTAAAATAGCGTGCTATATTAGCTGAGCCATCGATAAAATAATCAGCACCCTTTACTAGTAGAATAAATCCTACTACTAAAAGTATATAATTCATAACAAGAATACCTCCTAATAGAATAAAAAACCTTCAAAACTAAGAACTTAACTTGTTTTGAAGGATTATTTCTCCTTAAATGAATGATTATATAAGCAAATTATACATTGCAAGAATATAACATTCTTAAATTTATTTAGTGATTATAATAACTTATTTTTAGACATAAAGAAGGTAATCATTAAGCAAATTAATGTAGTAATTAACATTACAATCCAAAAACCATTTACATCATTTGCATAAGGAATTCCGCCTACGTTCATTCCGAAAAATCCAGATACAATAGTAGGAATAGAGAATATCAAAGTAACAGAAGTTAAAAATTGCATAACATTATTTTGATTATTACTTATGATTGCACTAAAAGCATCCATAATTCTGCTTAATATATCTCCGTAAATAGTGGCCATTTCTACTGCCTGTTTATTTTCTACTATAACATCTTCAAGTAAATCCTCATCATCAGGATACTTCTTGATACTATTTGTACGAACCATTTTGTTCAAAACTAGTTCGTTAGCTTTTAATGAAGTAGAGAAGTATACTAAAGATTTTTCGAGCTCTAGAAGTTGAATAAGCTCTTTATTCTTCATTGACTTATAAATTTCTTTTTCTATAATTGTTGTCATCCTATTTATTCTTCTTAGATAATGTAAATAATAACTTGCATTTTTATGAAGAATTTGAAGTATAAACCTAGTTTTTTTGAAGGTATAAAAATCTTTAATATGACCTACAATGAAGTCATTTAAAATTTTAGTTTGAGCTGTACAAACTGTTAATATAGCTTCATCTAGTAAAATTATACCTAAAGGTATAGTAGAGTAGTGAGTAGATTTATCATCACTTTCATCTACTGGAATATCTATAAGTATAAGTGTATGATTATCTTCAATTTCAATTCTTGAACGTTCTTCTTCATCAAGTGCAGATTTTATACTATCTATATCTATATCTAATAAGTTGGATATTTCTTTAATTTCACCTTGATTAGGCTCTATAAGATTTATCCAACAACCATTTTCAAAAGAATTAAGCTTTTCTAATTTGTTGTCAATAGTTTTGTAGTATCTTATCATGGCAACACATCCTTTATTCAATTTTATATAAATGTCATCACTTAATATTATCTATTAAATAACTAATTTATATAAATCAAATAAAGAATTAGTTTATTTTAAGATTATAATAAGTGATGGTACTATTACATGCCCGCAACGGACTATGGTCCATTTTCCATCACTCTCCCGAATTTTATTATTAAAATAGTATCTTTATCTAATTTAACATTTTTAAGGAATAGTTTCAATATATTTAAAAAAAAACATGGAATACTTAATAAAAAGTATTCCATGTTTTTTTAATTCTTACATTAATAAAAGCTAATATATAACCTTAGGTTGGAGTGTTTAATAAAAGGTTTAAATATAAGTTTAAAGTAAGAAATTAATTATCTATAATCTACATGTTAGTTCCTCTAAAACCTCATCTACAGAAGATAATTTATCTATTCTGTATGCGTGACTTCCACAAAATAGCAAACCGTTATCAATATCACCCTTAACTGCATTTATAAGGGCTAAAGATATGCAATAGGGTGTATTTTTTGGATTACAAGGAATCAAACAATTATAGCATTTTTTTATTTCTGGCGAGAATTTTTCAACATCTTTAATAAATTTATTTCTTATAGCTCGACCAGGAAGACCTACGGGGCTTTTTACAATTTTTATATCTTCTTTTTTAGAATTTATGTAAGACATTTTAAAGTTATAATGAGCATCACATTCAAAAGTAGGTACAAATCTAGTTCCTATCTGGACACCAGAAGCACCAAGGTCAATATATTTTTTCACATCATCTCCATTAGATATGCCACCAGCAGCTATTACAGGTATAGATTTATTATATTTATCACCATAAAGTTTAGCTATTTTAATTATTTCTAAGAACTCTTCGTCGTAATTTAAATCATCTATATTACTAAGTTGATTTAAGTTATAACCCAGATGACCTCCAGCCTTAGGACCTTCTACTATTATTAAATCTGCTGTAGTTTCCTCTTTTTTATCCCACATTTTCAAAATAACATTGGCGGCTTTATAAGAAGATACAATAGGTGCAATTTTTACAGAAGTACCTTTTGTTAAAGATGGAAGCTTAGATGGAAGCCCAGCACCAGATATTATTATGTCAACACCTGCTTTAATAGATTCTCTTACAAACATATCATAGTTTTTTGCAGCAACCATAATATTTACGCCAATTATACCTCCTAAGGAGTTTTCTTTTGCTTTTTTTATGTGATTATTTAGGGATCTTAAGTTTGATCCTAAAGGATCTTTCTCGAAATCATTTTCATCATAGCCTACATGGGCACTAGATATTACTCCAATACCCCCAGCTTTAGCGACAGCAGAAGCTAGAGAAGATCTAGATATACCTACCCCCATTCCACCTTGTATAATAGGTATTTTAGCTATTAAATCTCCGATTATTAATGGTTTAATAATATTCACCTCCGATAAAATAAAACACTAGGTTACAATGCTTAGTATTATGACCTGGTAATAAAAATATTATACTATAATTTTATGAAAAAGAATATATAAATTTAAAATTATTATGAAAATAATATTAAGATACTAAGTAAAAAAATAAATAAGCCTACAAAGTTAAAATTTATAAATTAACTTTATAGGCTTATTTATTTCACTCTAAAATATTTACTATAGCACCAGAATAGTCACATTCTAAATCTTGTACAACCCAACTAGATTCTAATTTATTTAAGAAAGAGCTCATGTTGTTTATAAAATGCCTATCTTCATGTTTAATAATAGACATTATAGTAGGACCAGCACCACTTAAGAATACACCAACACAATTCAAGTTATTTGCATAAGAAACAATATTATCATAATCTTTTATTAAAGTACCTCTGTAGTTTTGATGCATTTTATCTTGGCAAGCAACTTTAATAAGCTCAAATTTACTATTCATTATCGCTGATATTAATAATGAAACTCTACCTACGTTAAAGATTCCATCAGTATGAGGTACGTTGACAGGTAGTACTGAACGAGCTTTTTCAGTAGAAAGTCTAAAGTCGGGAATTATAGCACAAAACTTAAGTTCATTAGGGATTTTTATAATATTATAATGAATTTTACTATCATCCATAATTGAGACTATCATATTTCCAAAAATAGCAGGAGCTACATTGTCAGGATGACCTTCAATTTCAGTAGCTAATTTAAGCAGTTCATCTTTAGATAAATTAGATTTACTTAAATGATTAGCAGCTAAAACACCAGCTACTATACAAGTAGCGCTACTTCCTAGACCTCTTGAAATAGGAATATCACTTTTTATATATATTTTAACTCCTTTAGGAATATAGTTACATTCAACATTATCAAAAAAGTATTTCATAGATTTATAGACTAAGTTATCTTTATTACTAAAAGCATCTTCACAACCAACTATTTGTACACTATTTTCTATTTCTTCAATGTAAAATTTATTATATAAATTAAGGGCAATACCAAGACAATCAAATCCTGGCCCTATATTTGCACTTGTAGCAGGAACTATTATTTCTAACATAATTATTCACCTATACCTTTAAAAAATTTTCAATAGATACCTTTAAATTATTTTTTTCATAAACATCTTTATGAATTACATTTTTATCTTTTAGAATTTTAATAGACTCTGGAATTTCAGTATTAGTTATATTTGATAAAGTTTTTATAATTTCAAATTCATTATCATTATCATCCATCTCTAAAAGTGAATTGAGAACATCTTTAGAAAATTTATATGGGCTTGCAGTGCTTACAATTACTGTTTTAGTATTATCATTAGTTTTTTCTTTATACTTTTCATATGCACAGTAAGCAACTGCAGTATGAGTATCTATTAAATAGTTGTAATTATTAAATACTTTATTTATTGTAGTTTTTACTTCTTCTATACTAGCGTATTCAGATTGGAAAGAATCTAGCTTTACTTTCATGTCATCTGAAATTTCATAATAGCCTTTGTTATTTAAATTATTTATAAGAGTATTTAAAGTTTTACTATCTCTATTACAAATTTCGAATAACAATCTTTCTAGATTACTAGAAATAAGTATATCCATTGATGGGGAAGTAGTAAGCTTTAATTTACGATTTTTATTATAAATACCAGTTGAAAAGAAATCATAAAGGACATTGTTGTCGTTAGAGGCACAGATTAGTTTGTTTATAGGAAGACCCATCATTTTTGCATAATACCCAGCCAAAATATTACCAAAGTTTCCTGTAGGAACTACAAAGTTAATTTTATCAAAAATATTTATATTACCTTGCTTAACAAGATTAGTATATGAATAAAAGTAATAGACTATCTGAGGTAATAATCTGCCTATATTTATAGAATTTGCAGAAGATAAAATGTACCCTTTAGAATTTAGTTTTTGATTAAATTCATTATCGTTAAAAACATCTTTAACTCCATTTTGGGCATCGTCAAAATTTCCATTTATTCCAACTACATAAGTATTATTTCCTTCTTGAGTTCTCATTTGTAATTTCTGTATGCTACTTACTCCTTTTTCTGGGAAGAAAACCATTATCTTTACATTGTTGATATTTTTAAAACCTTCTAGAGCGGCTTTTCCAGTATCACCAGAAGTAGCCGTAAGTATAAGTACTTTTTTATTTAAATTATTTTTATCAATAGAGGTTTTTAGCAAGTGTGGCATTATAGTTAAGGCCATATCCTTAAAAGCAAGAGTAGGACCGTGATACAACTCTAAAAAGAAATTCTCATTGATATTAACAATAGGAGCAATACAGCCTTTTTTAAATTTGCATTCATAAGAATTTACGAGACAAGAATTTAATTCATCATTAGTGAAATCAACTAAAAATTTGTTAAGTATAAAAAAAGCTAATTGAGAATAATCTAAAGCTATTAAATTTGAAAGCTCATTAGATATATTAGGAAATTCACTAGGAACATAAAGACCTCCATCTGGACAAATTCCTTTTATAATAGCTTGAGAAGAGGTTAAATTTTCCTCAAAACCTCTAGTACTTAAATAAAACATTTTATCATCTCCTTTAAAAAATAATTTATTATAACACAAAAAACTCTCATCCCTAAATAGGGACGAGAGTTTGCTCACGCGGTTCCACCCAAATTGATTTATTATAAATAAACCCACTTGATACTTTAACGCAGTTTAAACGTCTATTCTTACTAAAATCTGTGAATTTAATACAGATAACTTGGGAAAGAAGCTCATAGGTAGTTTTCGATTTATCTTGTTAAGGAAACTTTTCAGCTTATAGGTTCCCATCTCTGTTAACTGATCTAAATTTACTCTTCCTAATCTTAGCTTTTATATATAAAATAAAAATTTAATTGTGGTAGAAGTCTCTTAAATATGAGTAAAAAAATATAATATTTAGTAAGTATTCTAATCTATATGCAATGCAAAGTCAAGAAGTTCTAATATAAAAATAAATTTATATTAAAAAATGATAATGTTTACAAAATCGAAACTAGAAAAAAGCTAAACACTAGTATAATATAGTATTATATTATAGTGAATAAGTAACACGAAATATGGATAAACTTTAAAATAAAACTAGTAAGTTTATAATAAATTTTAATGAAATTCACAAATTATTCATATGAGAGAGTTATAATATATCAAAAGAAGGAGGAAGAGTCGTATGGGAATAGTATTTATAACATTAGTTTTAGTAGGCGTTATGTATGGACTAACTTTCTTGTCATACATATCAGAAAGTCATATATTAGATGATGTTGCACTTGAAAATTAATCTAAAAATTTATTCATAGAAAAAGCTCATGTATTAAACATGAGCTTTTAATCTATTATAATTTATTATTTTGATTGTCTTGACTTGTTATATCTTAATCTTTCAGTTTCATTTAAGAATTTTTTTCTAAGTCTTATACTATCAGGAGTTATTTCAACTAATTCATCATCATCTATAAATTCTAAAGCTTCTTCTAGAGTAAATGTTCTAGCAGGTTGTAATTTAACAGCATCATCAGTACCAGAAGCACGAACGTTAGTTAATTTCTTGTTTTTACAAGAGTTAACAACCATATCATCTTTTCTAGAGTTCATACCGATTATCATACCTTCGTAAACATCAACTCCTGGATCTACGAACATTTGAGCTCTGTCACTTAAAGCACTAAGAGAATAAGCCATAGTAGTACCTGGTCCTTGAGCTACTAAAACTCCATTACTTCTTCCTGGTATTGCACCTTTGTGTTCTTCGTATTTTTCGAATGATCTAACTAAAGTACCTTCTCCACGAGTATCGTTTATGAATTCACTTCTGTAACCAAGTAATCCTCTAGTTGGAGCTATAAATGTTATTTTAACATAATCTCCTTCTATTTCCATTGCTTCCATCATTGCTTTTCTTAAGTTAAGTTTGTTTATAACAGTTCCTGAGTAAATCTCTGGACAGTTAACTATAACTCTTTCCATTGGTTCTAATAATTTTCCATCTTCTTTTATCATTAAAACTTCAGGCTTAGAAACACCTATTTCATAACCTTCACGTCTCATATTCTCAAGAAGTATAGATAAGTGAAGCTCTCCACGTCCAGATACTCTATATCCGTCAGTAGTATCCATTGCTTCAACTTTAAGTCCAACGTTAACTTCTAATTCTTTATCTAATCTATCTTTTATATGTCTAGTAGTTACAAACTTACCACTTTTACCACAGAATGGAGAATCATTAACTAAGAAGTTCATAGATAATGTAGGTTCTTCTATGTGTATCAGTTCCATTGGTAATGGATTGTCAGTGTCACATAAAGTTTCTCCTATAGATATATCAGGCATACCAGCAACAACTACTATTTCACCAGAACCAGCTTCATCTGTTTCTACTTGAACTAAACCTTCATAAACTGTAAGCTTAGATATTTTTCCTCTTCCAACAGTTCCATCAGCTTTACATACAGCTACTTGAGAACCATTTTTTACAGTTCCTTTGTAAACTCTACCTATACCAAGTCTACCTACATAGTCATCGTATGCAAGTGCAGATATTTGTAATTGTAAAGGTTCTGCATCATAGTTAGGGTAAGATTCAACATGGTCGATTACAGTTTCAAATAATGGAGAAAGGTCAGTACTTTCCTCATCCATTTCTCTTTGAGCTATACCGTTCTTAGCTATACCGTAGATTATTGGGAATTCACATTGCTCATCAGTAGCATTTAAGTCTACGAATAAGTCGAATACCTCATCTACAACTTCTTCAGCTCTTTGATCTGGCTTATCTATTTTATTTATGAATAATATAGGTCTAAGTCCAGCTTCTAATGATTTTTGTAAAACGAATCTAGTTTGAGGCATCGGTCCTTCACTAGCATCAACTAATAATACAACTGTATCAACTGTTTTGATAACACGCTCAACTTCTGATGAGAAGTCACTATGTCCTGGAGTATCTACTATGTTTATTTTGTAATCCTTGTAGTTTATAGAACAGTTTTTAGAATATATTGTTATACCTCTCTCTGCTTCAAGGGCATTACTATCCATTACACAGTCTTTTACAACTTCGTTATCTCTAAATGTTCCTGATTGATGTAAGAATGCATCAACTAATGTTGACTTACCAGCATCAACGTGGGCGATAACTGCGATATTTATAATTTTTTTGTTTGCCATTTTTGTTCTCCTCTCTTCTTTAAAATAACTTATTTAGTATAGCACAGTAAGGATGTGTATACAAGATACTATTCGGTTAAATAAATATATCTAATAAAAGACTAATGCTAAATATATTTTATGTAAAAAAAAATACTTTAAAGTCGATTGATAGCTTTATAGAGGTGCTATATAATAAAGTTGAATAGAAATATGATTAAAAAGGAGAGCGTAGGGGGCAAAATGAAAAAGTCAACAAATGTAATTTCATTAAGACGATGGAGATTTAGCAAAAAATATGGGAAGTTATTTAAAAATCAAAAATATTTATTTGTTATTATTTTAATACCAATGTTATTAGCTAGCATATTTATAATGGATAAAATGATAATGAATTTTTTATTAACAAAAAAGGGAATTGATAGCAACAGGTATCAGCAAACTAAAATAGAAACTTCTGTAGACGAAGAATTTAAAGAAAAATATAAAAATAAGTAAAATTTTGTTTTATAAATTTTTTAGTGGGTATATTTACAATATATTAAATTATTTAAGAGGAGGATTATAATAATATGATAAGAGTATGCCCATATTGTTCAAATATAGATGTAAATAAGTTAAAAGAAACAGTAGGAGAGGAAAATGTTAAAACAGGATGTATAGGGGCTTGTAGAGCATTTTCAAAGGAAGCAGTTGGAAAAATAGATGGAGAACTAATAATAAAGCAAACTGAAGAAGATTTCTTTAAATTATGTAGAAAGTAATTACAAAACTTACAAGTGATAAATAATCATTTGTAAGTTTTTTTAGTATAACTAATAAATTAGGATTTTAGATATTTGATGTATTTGCAATAATTTTTCCCATATCACTTATATCATATCCTCCAAGACATTGAATCTCAGATTGGAATTTATCAGAATTTAAAATCTCTATGATAGCTTTGCATACTGGTGAATATAAATCTTTTTCTTTTATAACTAAATCATAGCGTTCTTTTTGTAGAGGAATAAAATCAATTCCATCAACTTGAGTTGCAACTTTCTCATGGCCAAGTGCTACATCTACAATACCCCTTGCTACAAAAGTAGCAGCACTAGTAGCAGATAACTCTTCATTTTCATAACCATTTATTAAGTTAGGATTGATATTTAATGAATTTAGTTTTTCATCTAATAAAATTCTAGTACCAGAGCCTTTTTCTCTATTAATAAACTTAATATCACTTCTAATTAAATCTTCAAAAGAATTTATATTTTTAGGATTGTTACTTTTTACAAAAAGACCATGATTTCTATAAGTTAAATTTATTAAAACGCATGGAACTCCGGGCAACATTATTTTAACAAAAGGTGTGTTGTATTCATTAGAATTACAATTCCAAAGATGAATTGAAGATACAGACACTTTATTATTATATAGTTCATACAACCCATTATAACTACCAAGATAAGAACGAAGTACTCTGCAAC
>NZ_JBOFOR010000133.1:0-11562 GCF_051659545.1 Romboutsia sp.
TAAATACACTTCTCCTTATAGCAAATTATTTCATTTTCAAAAAAATCGTTGCATTAGCAAAATTTTTAATGTATACTTTCTCATTGCTAAAATACTCTTTTAAATTTAATAAAAAGAAAAATAGGGAGGAAACTAATGAGCAATATAAATACTCAAAATCGTTTAGGTGAAGAACCCATAACTAAATTACTGTTTCAATTCGCAGTTCCAGCTATAATAGGTATGGTAGTTAACATGCTATATAATGTAGTTGATAGAATTTATATTGGAAATATACCTGATGTGGGAGCTCTTGCCATAACAGGAGTAGGAATTACAATGCCTATAACATCAATAATTACAGGAATAGGTATGCTTATCGGTACTGGGGCTGCTGCTAATTTATCTCTTACGCTTGGTATTGGTAATAAAGAAAAATCAGCTCAATACGTAGGTAATGCTTTTACATTAGTAGTAATAGCAAGTCTGTTAGTTGCAGTAATAGGTAATATATTTGCACCACAGATAGTGGGTGCATTTGGTGCAAGTGAAAGCACAACTCCATATGCATTAGATTATTTACGTATATTAATGTTTGGAACAATCTTTAATTTATGTGCATTTTCTTTAAATAATTTAATTAGAAGTGATGGAAACCCTAAAATAGCTATGAACACTATGCTTATAGGCGCAATAGTAAATATAGTATTAGATCCAATATTTATATTTGGATTTGGATTGGGTATAAAGGGTGCCGCAATTGCAACAGTCTTATCACAGACAGTATCAGCTTCTTGGGTTTTATTCTATTTTATAAAAAGCAAAAAATGTACTACAAAATTAAAATTATCTAATATAAAGCTGAGAAAAACAATAGTAATGTCTACATTAGCAATAGGAATGGCACCATTTGGAATGCAAGTTGCAGGAAGTTTAGTACAAATGGTATCAAATAATGCTTTAATGACACACGGTGGTGACCTAGCAATTGGTGCTATGGCCGTAATAACATCAGTTTGTACAATATTTGTAATGCCATTATACGGTATTAATCAAGGTACTCAACCTATAATCGGATATAACTATGGAGCTAAGAAGTATAAAAGGGTAATGCAAGCATATAGATACTCATTAATTGCATCTACAACTATACTTATACTTAGTTGGTTATTTATAATGTTTATTCCTGATAAAGCTATTGGACTGTTTAATAATGATCCACAATTATCTAATATTGCAGTTTATGGAATCAGAATATTCTTATTTGCACTACCTGTTATAGGTATTCAAATGATAGGTTCAACATACTATCAAGCAGTTGGAAAAGCTAAAATTTCTATGATGATTGGTTTATCAAGACAAGTGTTAATATTGATTCCATTGTTTTTAATATTACCTAACTTTTTAGGTCTTGATGGTATCTGGTTGGCTGGACCTATAGCCGATGTAATATCTGCAATAATTGGTTTTATTGTAATACGTAAAGAATTTAAGAAGTTAAAAGAACTTGAAAATGTTGAATCTGAAGTTTCTCCTATAGCACTATAATTTAAATATAGGAACTTATCAACATTTTCTGATGTAATATAATTTCATTAAGTGTAAAGATACTCGTTATTATAAAACGTCCTTGTTAAAGGGTACATTTTATTTAACGAGTATTTTTTATAAGTATATCAAAAGTGTAATTCCATCTATTTTATAATAAATTTAATCTCTTTTAGATATTTCATTCTAACAATATAAAAATATACTACTTGAAGTATAAGGAATCCTCCCATTACCAAAAATGCAGATGTTGCAACTTCCATATCAAAAGATCTTTTTAATGCAGTAAGAGCAAAAATAGAATGTATGACTGCCACTATATAAGGAAATAAAAATAAAACTCCTATTTCTATTGTAGATATTTTTTTAATTTCTTTATATGTTAATCCAATTTTATTTAATTTAACGTATTTTTTCTTATCTTCTTGGCAGTCCATATAAAATTTGTTGTATAAAAAACTACTAGAAGTAACAAAGAATATTAATCCTATAAATATTCCTAAAAATAATACAGTTGAATAAACTACTTTTCCAGTTTGAAGCATATCTGCTCTTGAAAAGAATATATACGGTTCAACTCCAGACTCTCCTTCATATTTATCTTTAAATCTTTCAACTAGGTCTAATGTACTATTATAATCTTCTACATTAAATGTAGTAAATTTATCAATAGTAAACTCTGTATTTATACTATTGTAAAATTCATCTTTAACTACATACATTTTACTATAATAAGCTGGCATAACTGTTTTTTCTATCTGTCTAATAACTTTAAGTTTATTATTATTTATAGTAACATCACCACTAAGTTTTTGTATTTCTTCTAAAGTCAATGATACGGATTCATTATTTTTGAAATCTATTGGTTCTATTCCAAGATTTTCAGCTATTTTTCTATAATCAGATTCTTTAATAATAGTTACATCCCAACTAGTATTTTTCCCAGGAAATATTTTTTTAATTTCACCATTTTCTTTTGAATACTTGATTCCTTCCTTTTGTAAACCATCTTCTATATATTTAATTCTTTCTTCATGTTTATTTTTATCTCTAGGTTTACCGTTAATATCATACTGTTCATGAGTTGAGTAATAAATAGATTGAGGAAATGAAAGTTCTACCTGTCGCTTTATATCCTTCCAAAAAGAATACCCCGTTCCTATTGCAGAAAAAGCTACTGCTGAGGTTATTGTTATTAAGAAAAACATTCTAGTATTATCTTTTATTTTGTAAGATAAATTTGATATCCATAACATTGAAGTTCCATTCATGTAGTACTTTCTATTTGTTTTAAGTTTATTTATAAAAAATACACTAAGTTGAGAAAAAATCAGATATGTTGCTACAATAACCATAGCCGTAACAGGAACTATACGATTTATAAGATTCCGCTTTGTAACTGTAACTGATTGGTAATATCCTGCTATAAGTAATACTACACAAAGTATAGCTAGTATTGGTGAAGTTTTTGGCTCTGCTTTTGGTTTTTTACTTTCCTTCAATAGTTTTAAAACTTGATTTTCTTTTACTACAATTGAAGCAAATAAAGATATTAAGATTGCAAGAACTATAAAGTAAATAATTGTGCTAACTATAGCTTCTGTTGGTATATAAAATTTTAATGGCTCTAACCCTATCAATCTAGAAACTACTATTAAAAATACCTTAGAAAAAATCAATCCTACTATAACTCCTACTGTTGAAGATATAGCATTTATTATTAAGTTTTCTATAAGAATCATTTTTTGTAGTTGTTTCTTAGAGCTTCCTAAAATATACAGCGTCCCAAAATCCTTATACCTACTTTTCAAAAATGCACTAGCTGAATAAAATACAAATAGAAGTAAAAATACATATGCAACCCAATTAGTTACTTCTAATATTCTTTGTAGTTCTAGGGAAAACTTAGACATATCTAAGTCTGGATGATTCATAAACATATTGTAAGAAAAAATCAAACTTGATGATATTAAAATGCTAAAGAAATATCCTAAGTAAGACTTACTATTTCTAACAATATTATTGGTTGCAAATTTCCTAATATTCATTAATTTCGCCCTCCTAATAATGCAAGTACGTCTATAATTTCTTGATAAAATTGCGCTCTATCTTCTCCCTTATATATTTCATTATAGATACTACCATCTTTTATAAATAAAATCCGATTACAATAACTTGCTACTAAAGGATCATGAGTTACCATCATAGTAGTTACCTTATTTTCTCTATTTATTTTTTCAAAGGTTTCCATTACATCTTTTGCTGATTTTGAATCCAAATTTCCAGTAGGCTCATCTGCTAGAAGTATTGAAGGTTTATTTATTAGAGCCCTAGCAATAGATGCTCTTTGAGCTTGCCCTCCTGAAACTTCGTAAGTTCTTTTGTTTAATAAATCTCCTATCCCTAGTATTGTTGCTATTTCAATTAACCTTTTATCTTGCTCTTTTTCCTCTACTTTATCTAAAGTTAATGGCAGAACTATGTTTTCTCCTATTGTTAAGGTATCTATTAAATTAAAATCTTGAAATACAAATCCTAACTTTCTCCTTCTAAATAGCGCAAGTTCGTCTCCCTTAAGGTGTAGAATATCTTTGCCATTTAGTTTTATTTCCCCTACTGTAGGCTTATCTACTGTAGAAACTACATTTAACAGTGTAGTTTTTCCACTGCCTGATGGACCCATAATACCTATAAATTCTCCTTCTTCCACATTGAAACTTAAATTATCTAATGCATTAAACATTATGCTTTTGCCATATACTTTACTTATATTATTTACATTTAAAATATCCATTTAATTCCCTCTCTTGAATCTACAATATTTAGCTTTTAATGTTATCTCTAGCTATACATTAATTTTATTCTGTATCTAGCTTTTATTCTATTTTCAAACCTTACACTAATATTACATTTATGTAAGGTTAAGATTTCAATTTATTTTCCCTAAAAAAATTGTCTTAAAATAATTTATTATCTTAAGACAACTTTTCTATCACTCTATTTTATTTAGTAAATTTTATAGTTACCTCTGTACCTTTTTCTTTTTCTGATTTTATCTCTATGTTATGGCATAAGTTATCACATACTTTTTTTGCTATATAAAGTCCCATCCCTGTTGACTCTCCAAATATACGTCCATTTTCACCTGTGAAAAATGGTTCAAATACTCTTTTTATATCCTTTTTTACTATTCCAATACCTTCATCTATTACGCTTAAAGTTACATAATTACTTTCATCTACTGATTTTATAGTTAAGTATTTCCCATAATTTTTTGAGTATTTAATTCCATTTGTAATTAGTTGATTTATTATAAATTTTAGCCATTTACTGTCGGTGTATACATAAATATTATAATCAATTTCTACTTTGGGCATTATCCTATTTTTTATAAATAATCTTTTCTCTTCATTTACACATTCCATAACAACTTGATATAAGTTTATCTTATCTATTACAAAATCCTTTTGAAATTCTCCTAGACGTGCAAAATACATTGCCATATTTAGACCTTTATTTATTTTTTCTACTTCTGATTGTATATTTTCAGCTATCTCTTCTCCTTCATCATCTTGAAGTTGGAGATTTATAATAGATACAGGTGTTTTCATTTGGTGTATCCACTGATTTATAAATTCTAAATGTTCTTTATAAATTTTATCTTGAGTTTGAGAATTGAATTCATATAAATTATGCTGGTGCTTTAATAAGTTAGAGATATTTTGTCCAACTAGACCGTTTCCTAAATCTACAAAAGAGTAATCTAAGTTTTCTAAATTATTTTCAAACAAATTATATACTCTTTTTTCTTTATAATATTTATAACCTAAGAAGCTTCCTATTATAAAAGTATTAAATAATAAAATATACATAGCTTCATTTATATTCATAAAGTTCATAAGAATACAATATAGTATTGTAACTATATTGCCTAAATAATATATACCAATATACCCTCTATAATTTTTCAAAAAAATCTTCATATTATCACCCTTACCAGTTTTTATTTAATTTGTACCCCACACCTCTTACCGTTTGAACTGAGTCATAAATTCCTACTTCTTCTAGTCTTTTTCTTATTCTACTTACATTTACATTTAGGGTATTTTCTTCAACAAATTCAATATCATCCCATATTTTTTCAAGTAGATAGTCTCTATCTACTACCTTTGGGTATTTTTTTATAAGACATTCTAATAAAATACCTTCTTTTTTAGTTATAATTAAGTTTTTATTTTTATATTCTAGCTCTAATCTTTCAGGGTAAAATTTTAGTCCATCTAGTTCAACTATTCTTTCTTCTATTTTAGGTGCATAGTCTCCATATACCCTTCTTATTTGGCTTTTTATTTTTGCTATTACTACATCGTAATAAAAAGGCTTAATTATATAATCATCTGCACCACTTTCTAAAGCTCTTATTTGGTCCATACCGCTATCCCTTGCTGATATAAAAACTATGGGTAAATTTGATTTTTGTCTTATTTTAGTACACCAGTAAAAGCCATCAAATTTAGGCAGGTTTACATCTAATAAGACTATGTCTGGATTATATTCTTCAAAAGCAATCATTATATTTTCAAAGTTTTCTTCTACTTTTACTTCAAATCCGTATTTTTCTATGTAATCTTTCAATAAATTACTTATTGAAAGATCATCTTCTACAATATATATTTTATACTCCATACTCTATCTCCTCTATAATTACTAATATAAATATTATATACATATGCTTTATTTAAACAACCTTTATATAAATATTATAGACATAAAATGTAAAAAATGGCTTTTGTATTTAGTCTCTAAGCCATTTTTTATTTACTCATCTTTATTAAATAGATTGTTACTAATTCTTCATTGCTACTTTAAATAATCTTTAAAGTCTTCGTATTTTAACTTAAATTTTGGTATTCCTACATAATAAGGTGCTATTTCATACAAGCTAAAATAAACTACTATTCCATCATCTTCTAGATAAAAGTTTTGATTTTCAATTATCCCTTTAAAACCACCTTCATCTTTAAAATAATCTTCTGGATTTTTACTTATTTCTTTATTTATATAATCATTCACAATGCTTTTATAGTCTACTCCATCTTTAAACATATCTTTTAACTGTAATCTTTCTCCTGTTAATAAATTATAGTTATAATTATCTAAAAAGGTCATGCCATGTGCTCCACCAGTAAACTGATATTTAGTTATTATTATACTTATTAGATTATTTTGGTCGTAAGGTACTTCATAATCTACATAAGTTTCATATTTATATTTTACATAATCCTCTCCTGAGTTTTCTAATTGTTCTTTATATATTTTTTTATATTCCTTTGATTCTTTTTTTACACTATTTTTAAAATCCATTACATCCTTATATATTTCATAATTTATCTTCTCTATAACTTTAGGACTATAACTATTGTAATTTACACACTCTTTGTAGAGTCTAATAACTGGATAAACAATATTATACTTAAAAAATTCACTATCTTTAGAGATTTTAACCTCTGCTATATAAGAGTAATTTTCCATTTAGTTTTATCTCTCCCCCTATTTTTGTAGTTATACTAAATTATGAATTTTACACAAAAAAGGATACATACTCTAGCATTTACTAGAATAGGTATCCTTTAATCAACTAACATAGCCGTTATTTTATTTATTTTTTATACTTGATATTTTATTCAATAATCCTTTTCTAAATACTAAATCTCTTATTTTATTTAACTTTTTTTCATGAATAACACCAGTATGAGCACAATCATTTCTGTATTCTAATAAGTCTCCTAAAATTTCATTTATATAGGATAAATCTTTTAAGCTTCTAAGATTATAACTAATGTAATTTCTTAAATCCCCTAATACTCTATATTCACTAAAACATCCTTCTTTAATCAAATAGCTATTTAACTCAAGTTCTATAACTTTGAAGTAGTTAATTGCTATATAGGAATAATCTATCATACCTACTCTTTTCATTGAGAATAAATACTCTGCATTGCTTAAGAATTCTATTGAGTCTTTCTCAAGTTGAGGATAATCTTTCTGTATATTTTGCTTAGTTACTTCAAAACTACTACTTTCTAACTCTTCTTTAATTTCATCTTCTTGAGATTTTATGTTAATTTTTTCAGTTATAGGATTACTTATTTCTCTTGAGCTTTCTTTTTCTATATTTTCTGTAGTTTTTTCAATAGTTTCTTCGCCTAAAAGAATTTCCTCTAATCTTCTATCTATATATTGCTGTGCCTCATTAAAAAGTGATATTCTTAACTCTTCTATATTCACTCCGTTTATATTCTTAAGTTCACTATTTCTTTCAAATTTAGGTATGGGATGTTTTTTTATAGTTTGTTGATTTTCTGCAGTCATATCCTCTGTAATAGCTTCAGTTTCTTCATCTTTATCTATTGCAACTTCTTCTATCTCATCATCTATACTTGTTTCTTTAATTATTTCTTCTATTTGTTTAAGTTCTTCTATGCTTCCTGTATTTATATAGTTTTCTATATCAGGAATTGTAACTTTAGCTACTTCAATTATTTCATCACTTGGGTTTAATATATATTGAATAGAGTAGGCATTAGATTTAACTGCTTCTAAAGCTATTTTTTGATTGTAGTTTTTAATATATTGTATTGCAAATCCATTTCTCTTTACTGCTTCTATACAAATTTCTTGGTTTGGATTTTCTATATGTTGTATAGCATAAGGGTCTTTCTTTACTGTTTCTATACATAGTTCATAAGACTTATTAGTTATATTTTTTAATGAAAATTCATCTTGCTTTATCGCTTCAAAACATACTTTATAACTTGGATTTTGTATATAATTTATATTTTTCCAGTCATCTTTAACTGCATTAATATAAATTTCTTCTATTTCAAACCTTATATTGTCAGCGTTAAATTCTTTATGTTTAATTGCTGCTATACATACTCTACTACTCGGATTATCTATTTTATTTATATTTTTATAATCAAATATTACAGCATTTAAATATATATTTTCTAAGCTATAGTAAAATTCTGGGTTATACTCTTTAGGGTCAAAATCAGGATTATTTATAACATTAGAGCATATTTCTGGTGTTAATTCATAAATTAAATCAATATTTTTCCAATTGTATCTAACTGCTCTTAAGCAAATTTCATTCTTATCTATAGTTATATCTTGAAATGAAAAATGAGGATGTGTTATTGCTTCATGGCACATTTCATCATTTAATTTATCTACATAATTTATATTAATGTAGTTATAGTAAACTGCATCTAAAAGTAGCTCATCACTTGGATTTTGTATTTCTTCTAAGTTAAAATCGTCTTGTTCAGCTGCTAAGTTTCTGAGCTTTTCATCCGGATTTTTGATATAATTTATATTTCTCCAATTATTTTCTACAGCTTTTAAACATAACTCATAAGATTTGTTAGTTACTATACCAAAATCAAAATCATCTTCTCTTACTATTGAATAGCACATATCTTCTGTGTGATTTTCTATATATTCAATATTTCTCCAATCTGATTTTAATGCATCTATCATCATTTTAGTAGTTGGATTATTTACAAATTTTATAGCATTACCATTTTGGCTAATAGCTTCTTCTTGTAATTTTATGGTTTTATTCTCTACAAATTCTAATGCTAGTCCGTTTTGTCTTACTCCTTCTGATGATATAGACAATAATTTATTTATTACAAATTGTAATGCTAGTCCATTTTGTCTTACTGCCTCTACACATATTTCCGTAGTTTGGTTTTTAATATACTGTAAAACCATACCGTCTTTTTTAACTGCTTCTAAGTATATTCTTTCATCATCTACTTCTATATCTTTTATGGCATTGGGATTAATTTTTACTGTTTCTATTAAGTGCTTTATATCTAGCTCTTCACCGTGCTCTTCACTAGCTACTACATCTTCATTGTTAGCTTGATTTTTTACAAATTCTAAATACTTTTCATCTATAAACTCAATAGCTTTTGGGTTTTTATTGTATGCAAGTAGACATATATCTTTAGTTTGATTTTCTATAAACTTTATAGCCTTCCAATCTTGATTTATAGCTATCATACATAAATCTTCATATTTATCTTTTATAAATTGAAGATTTCTATAGTCTTTTTTTACTGCTTCGATGCAAAGGTCTATCGGTTGGTGCTTAACTAATTTTATAGCATTTATATTTTTATTAAGTGCTAATTCACATATTTTTTCAGTTTGATTTTCTATAAACTTTATAGCTTGCCAATTTTTATTTATAGCTATTATACCTATCTCTTCACTTAGATTATTGATGTATTCTATAGCTCTCCAATCTTTTTCTATTGCTAAATTACATAATTCTATACTAGGATTTTTTATATATTTTATTGAGTTTGAGTTTTTACTTATAGCCTTTTTGCAGACTTCTTCACTTGGATTTTCTATATACTCTAGCGCTTCATAGTTTTTAGCTACTGCTTTTAAACAAATTTTTTCGCTTTGTTCTTTTACAAATTGTATAGATTTCCAATTACTTTCTAAAGCTACCATACAAAGTTCTTCATTTTGATTTTCTATAAACTCCAATAATTTCCAATCAGAGCCTACTACTTTAGCATAAACTTCATAACAATTTTTATCTATATAATTAAATAATTCCTCATTGTGCTTAAAGTACTCTATACAATTAACTAATTGATTTTCTTCTATAAATTTAATGGCTTCTATATTTATAGAAACAGCATTTATAGCCATATCTTTATTTTGACTTTTTACAAATTTTATTACAAAAGGATTTACTTCTATACAATTTAAACATATTTGCTTAGATGGATTTTTCAAATAAACAAAAAAACCTTCATCTTCTTTTATTAAATAGTAAAATTTATTCGTAAAACTTTTATTAATGCTATTTACTATATTTGCAAAAACTGATTTATCTAAAGTTTCTTCCAAATTTTTAAATACAGAGTAAATGTACTTATCTTCTATACTCTCTATTACATTCCAGTTTCTTTTTATAGCAAATATACATAATTTTTCTGTTTGTTCTTTTATAAATTTAATAGCATTTGCATCTTTTTCTAAAGCTATCATACAAAGTTCTTCACTTTGTTCTTGTATATAATTTAAAGCTTCATAATTATTTTCTACAGCTATTTTACATAATTCTTCACTTTGCTCTCTTACTAATTCTATATAAACTCCATTTGTTTTTATTACTTCTACACATATATCTTCTGTTTGATTTTCTACAAACTTTAGAGCTTCTGCATTATCTTTTACAGCAGCCAAACAGATTCTTTCATTTTGTTCCTTTACAAACTCTAATGCCATTCCATTTTGTTCTACTGCTTTTACGCATATGTCTTCTGTTTGATTTTCTATAAATTGTAACGATATACCGTTTTCTGCAATTGCATAATAACAAATACTAGAAGTTTGACTTTCAACAAATTGTAAAGCCATCCCATTTTGTTCAACTGCTTTTTTACATATTTTTTCAGCTTGTTCTTTTACTAGTTTAAGTGCCATTCCATTATTTTCAACAGCCTCTAAGCATATTTCTTCTGTTTGTTCTTCTATGATTCCAATGACTAAACCATCTAATTGAACTGACCTTAGGCATAATTCTTCAGTCTTATTATTTACAAATTCAATGTTATAAGGGTCTTGCAAGATAGCATTTAGACACTGCTCTCTACTTTGATTTTTATTTTTAAGTAAAATTTCTTTATAATTTATAGACGGATTATAATTACTATATTCTTTTATTTTATTAATAATTTTATTAATCGATTTCATAGACTTTTTTGATGATATATTTCTTGCTACTTTTATACTCATACATTAATCTCCCTAGTTGTATATTTATATTATATTTTTACATTTTAATTATAACATGTAAAAAGAGACTATTTTTAAAAAATAAAATAGTCTCTAAAAAAATATTTACTTTTTGTTTATAAAGAATCATAAATTTCTAATTTTTTGACTTATTACTCATATTTTTATGGTTTTGCTATACTTTATTTTAATATAGTAATATAT
>NZ_JBOFOR010000134.1:0-2923 GCF_051659545.1 Romboutsia sp.
GTTTTATCTCCTTATTATTATTTACTACTGACTCTATTATATAACATCTTTTTATGAAAATCAAAAATAACCTAACGGTAGGCTTACATCCTCCACCTCCTACGGTGAGGAAGAGGAATTTCGCCTTATTAGGTTAAATCAATTAACTCTCCATCAATAGGTGTATAATCTATTTTAAAATCACCGGTATGAACTATAACTCCTTTTGGAGTAGTTATAGCTAATTCACAAGCATCTGCTATACTATGGCATGTTCTAATAAATTCAACTGTAAAATGTTTAGTGCTGACTTTTTCTTTAACACTAACCTCATGTAATAGTTTATTGGCATTTATTCTACGTTCTTCTAATCTACTCTTTAAAAGTTTTAAGGTGAAATTTGTTCCGTATATAGGTACATTTATATATTTCAATAGATATGGAATAGCTCCAATATGATCTTCATGACCATGAGTCAATACTATTGCTTTGACTTTTTCTTTATTCTTTATTAAATATCTCATGTCAGGTATTACTAAATCTACACCATACATATCATCACTTGGAAATGCCATACCGCAGTCAATTAATATGATTTCATCATCATACTCAATTGCAGTAATATTTTTACCTACTTCTCCAAGTCCTCCTAGTGGTATAACTTTAACTTTATTATTTATTTTCATTTAAACCCACCTTTATGGAAGTTATTTCCGTTATAACTTCATCAAATTGTATTTTTAATAATCCCGATTTTCAACCTACGTCGATTAAACAATATAAAAAGACTTAAATGTATACAATTTTTTATAAAATTATATGTATTTAACTTTCTTTATACAATTATCTATTATAATTATATTCAATTAATCTAAATTAGTACATACTAATTTAGATTAATTCTAAGATATATATATTAACTGCACTTTATGAAAGCGATAAAAAACTTACTATGAAAGAAATAGCTAAAAAAATTGGTAAAGACAAATCTACAGTAACTTCATTAGTAAATAAACTTATTAATTTAGGTTATCTAGAAAAAGAACAATCTACTCTAGATAGGCGAGTTACTTATATTAGTTTAATTGAAAAATATAGATCTATTGAAGATAAATTTAACTTTATATCATCTTGGGAATGTTTGAATGTAATTCATATCTACAAACTTGGCATGTACTTTCTCACACATCTCATGACCTTGTCCAGTTACTCCGCTAACGTTAGTAGTTTTATATCTTTCATCTAAACTTGGATCATATTTTCTTCTCAATTTTTTTGTATTTAAACTTATATTCTGTATTTATAACATTTATTGCAGCTTCTTTACTTTCATTTAGTAATAATTCACTTGTTCTTTCTATAATTTTAGATTTATCCATATAAAAGCTCTCCTTACACAATAAGCTACCATATATGAATCACCTTTGTAAAACATTACCTATTGATATTGAGCAAAATCCCCCCGTCGTATTTCACGACGGGGGGGCTTTTAATTGGCTATCTTTCTATTTTTTTATTTTTCAAATGGAGAATATGTATAAGTTTTTTCAAAATTCCCTCCAACTGTTATATCAAAACTTAAATTAGAGTTATTATATACTACTGACCATTGTGTTGATGAACCCTCATCTGTTTTTTCATTGTAATCATCTTTACTAACCGATTTCAATACATCCATAGCTTCTTTTTCGCTCATAATTGAATTACTTTTTTCTAATGCTTTAGTTGCAATTTCGTATCTATCTTGACCTTTTCCAAATCCATAGTTTTTATCACTTACTATAAAATTAGTAAGTACCATTGGTTTTTCGCCTTTTCTTACAACACTTAATTCATTGTTTACATATTCTATAATAGCGCTATCTCCACTAGCATCTGCTACTTGAAAATGATACGCTGCTCCTGATGATGAATGCATATCTACACTTTCAAATAATTTAATTGCTTCATCTACATCTTTTGATTTATCTAGTACGTATCTTATCATAGATGATGTTGTCATATCCAATTTATCCGTTTCTTGCTTAGTTATATCATCTTCTATTAATAATACTCCTATAGATAGTCCTTTTTCATTCATACCATCCATTGGTAAATATGGATTTGCTAAATTCATAAAACTATTTAATAAATTAGTTGGTTTTTTTTCTTTATCATATCCTAATACTGACATATTAGCTACAGATACTGATTTGTATCCATTTTTAGGTTCTGTTACAATCATCATACTAGGGACATAATCTAGGTCATAGTTTCTTGCAAATAACCAATCTCCGCCTTTTGTTTGTGCTTGAAATGTAGTACATCCAAAATCAGGTATATCAAAGTTTACAGGTAACCCTTTTAATATATTATCTATATTAAACTTAACTAATTCATTATCTGTGCTTACTCCACCTTGTTCTATTAGTTTGTCTAATCCATAGTCTGCATAATATTTCATAGTATACAATCCATATTCATCTACTTTTTCAATACTATTTATTGTTTTTATTTCTTTTCTAAAGGTAAATCCTATTGCTACTGTTGATATTACTATTAGAGATAGTAATATTATTAATATTTTTTTTATGTATTTCATATTTCCCCCTCCAATTATTATTACCTGGTACTAATATTAGCACATATTATCTAATATTTAAATACTTTTTTATATTACTAGTTTTAGAAATTTATTCGTAAGCGTAAAAAAATTGACGCCTAACATATATAATTTAAAATTGGTATAATAAAGCCAATAGTTTAGAAATATGATTTCTACTGCTATTGGCTACAATTTTATATTTAAATGTGAAAACTATTTTTACTGTATTTTTAGATATTCTGGTAGAAGTTTAGACCAATGCATTGCATTTTCTATTGAAGCTGTTCCATTTGATAGCTCATCCATTAAATAAACTAAGTACTTTTCTACTGAAAGTCCATGGCTTTTAGCAGTTTCAAT
>NZ_JBOFOR010000135.1:0-4140 GCF_051659545.1 Romboutsia sp.
TAATGTAGATGCTCTTAATGTAGTTTTAAGCGATACTGTACCAAATGGAACAATTTATGTACCAGGTTCTTTACAAGTAGATGGCAATCCAATAGGTGGAACACCAGCTAGTATAAATGTTGGAACTGTGCCTGCTGGAGACACTTCAGTAGTAACTTTCCAAGTTCAAATTAATTGTTAGACTTTTAATATACTTAAATACCGAGAAAATGTATTAGATATTTTCTCGGTATTTTTTTAGTTTTTTGAAAAATGTAACGCTGTAGTGAAATATATTCACTATTAAATTCTAGTAATAAAAATGTATTATTTAAAAAGTAACAGTAACAGTTCATATTATATATTAAGTTATTCAATGTACTAATTTAAAACCATTTTAAAAGTAAATAAGAAAAATTTATCTCGATTAAAAATTATATAGAAAGGAATTATATTATGGCTATAAATGAAATATTTTCAGGATATTAGCACGCCCATTCAGCAATTGTTGGAAATGGATTGATGGTAGGTACTGGAGGAGAAGGTGGAGTTACTTTTATGAATCCTACAGGAGGAACTACAAGTAACTACTTGTTAAATGGATCAAAAGCTATATTTGATTTACCACCTGAGGATACAGTGGTTTATGCCGATTTAGTCTTAGCCGGTCTGACAATTAATGCCTCAGGTTCTTTTACATTTAAAACGCCAACAGCAACTACTACCTTACCTTATGGTACTAATTCAAGTGGGACTTGGGATGCATATCATCAAGATGTAACATCTCTAGTAAGTGCGGGTGGCACAGGAACATATGAAGTTGATGGAGTTAATGGATCTGTTTCAAGTTTAGGTTGGTATTTATATGTAGTATTTGTATCATCTAGCTATCCATTAAAATATATTTACTACTCATTATGATCAACACGCATTGGCAATAGTCCTGTTACATTTACACTTAACAATGTATATACTCCAGATCAAGGTATTGTAAAAAGTTACCTACTACTTACATCAACTGGAGGAGATTATAATAATCAATTACAAGTAACTCTTAATGGAACTTTAGTAGGAAATCCAAGTACAACATCGTGGAATGGATTGTCACCGTATAATCCAAGTAAAAACTTGCAACCTGGAATAATTTGTGTTTCAAATACATCTAATTCAAATAATGGGCTTTTAGATACCAGAGGTACATTTGGAAGTGCAAATAATAATCATTATAATGGCACTGGACCAAATCCAAATAGGACTTGGGTTGATATAACAGGTATGGATGTTTCGTCTGCTATATCAAATAGTATTAATACCGTAACCGTGTCAGGAGTTTGTACTCATGGAGGATATTGGCTTACTACAAATATATTTGCTTTTGAAATAACATCATTAATATACCCAATCAAATCGGTTGATAAAGTTTTTGCAAATACTGGAGATACGTTAAACTATACTATTGTCGTAACTAATACAGAAACTATTCCATATACAAATGTTGTATTAATAGATACAATTCAAACGGGGACGACTTTTATACCAAATAGCTTAATAGTAAATGGAGTTTCAGTTCCAGGAAATCCTTCACCTCCTAGTGGTGTAAATATAGGAAGCATACCAGGTGTTACAACTATATCTGGAGGTTTAATAAAAATCTAATATCAAATTTACCTAAATTTAAGCATAAAATTCTTAAGTTCTTTTTAGTGTACTTGAAAATATAATTAATATGATTTATGACAAAATAATATTTCATTCCTTTTAAAATCACAACTTAAATAAGCCGCCAAAGTAATAATATATCTTAGGTTGACGGCTATGGCATTAGCGTGAAATATTATCTTAAATCATACACTTATAATATTAAATATACTTTTAAAGCCTTTTTATACTATTCATAAACAATAATTTTATATGAAAATATCAGTAATAACAATAACAATAACAATAACAATAGCATATATAGTAAGGAATAGAAATTATTTATTCTTAGTTAAAATGAGTTTTTATATAAAATAATAGTAACTGTTCAGTCACTCTATAAATTTCATCAGTTATTCTATAAATTTTAGGTTATAACAGTGAAAACTATGTAGATATATGCAGAAAAAGGTTACCTACTGCTTATTTTTGTATATGTACGAAGGAGTTATACACTAAAATAACTAATTTAAGAGGGGCGACTGAAAGTTACAAATATATTATAAAGAAAGGATGATTAAATTGTCATTACAACCACGTTATTCTACAATTCAACCAGGAGCTATGACCTTTACAGGAAATACTTTAGGATTATCAGCAGCACCTTCTTTTGGTTCTGAGATTGGTGCTTTTATAACAATTAATACAGCCTCCATAGTTGGAGGCTATCCACCAGGAAGTACATTAATTTGGCAAGAAAACTCATCAAGTGCAGTACTAAATATGCCATTAGGAAGTACCATACTATATGCTGAGCTTGTGTGGGGAGGATCCTATAAAACAATCACACTTCTGCCAGGACCAACTCCAGGACCACCTGAAAATGTATCTGCATTTATAAATAATCCAATATCATTTAATACTCCAAGTGGATTAAGCATGATTACTCCAAGTACAATAACAGCCCAAACATATGATTTTACAGATGCATCCGGATTTCAATATGGGTATTATGGACGAAGTGCAGATGTTACATCTTTAGTACAAGCTACAGGGACATATACTGTTGGAGGTGTTCCTTCAACAATACAACCTTCTTGGGCTTTTATTAACTGTTGCGGATGGATATTAGGTGTTATTTATAAAAATACTACATTGCCAATGAGAAGTATGAATTTATATGTAGGTCTTTCAGGTCAATTCTCAACATCCACTCCAACAAATGACATAACAGTAAGTAATTTTATTACTCCATATTCAGGACCTGTGTTTGGAAGATTATTGTTAAGTGCAATGGAAGGAGATTCAAATATAGCAAATGATCAAGCATTATTTGGACCTAATACAGGTGCTTTAGTAGTATTAAGTGGACCTAATAATATACCAACTAACTTTTTTGCTTCACAGATAAATAATGATTCAGGGTTATTAGATACAACAGGTACTGATGGAACTTTAAATGTTGTACCACCAGCAGTAGCACCATTAGGTATCAGATATGGATGGGATATTACAAATGTAAATGCTCCAACATTAACAAATGCTCAAACTTCAGCAGTTCTAAGACTAACAACATCAGGTGATGCTTACGCTGTACCTATGGTAGGTCTTCAAATTGATAACCAGCAGATATTACCATCTATAAAAAGTGTTGACAAAGTATATGCAAGTGTAGGTGATATATTAACATATACTATAGAGGTACAAAATTACTCTACTATACCAGCGGGAAATGTTATTATTGTAGATACAATACCAACTGGAACAACTTTTATTCCTAATAGTTTAACAATAAATTCAGTTCCAAATTCAGGTAATCCATCACCACCATCTGGAGTTAACATAGGAACAATACCATCTACTACAGGAGTAACTACTGTAACTTTTAAAGTTCTAGTAAATAGTACAATTCCATCACCAAACCCTATACAAAATATAGCAACTATAAATAGTGAAGGTGGTACGCCATCAAATACTAATACAGTTAATACTCAAATAAATAGTGCTATATTATCATCCACTAAACTAGTTGATAAAAGTTTTGCAACAATTAATGATATATTAACCTATACAATTCCTTTGTTAAATACTGGAAACGTTCCATTATCTAGTGTAATTTTTGTAGATACAATACCAACTGGAACTAGCTTTATTCCAGGAAGTTTAACTATAAATGGTGTTTCAACAATAGCAAATCCAAGCCCACCAGGAGTGAATTTAGGTACTATTCCAGCTATAAGTACTACAACTATTGGATTTAAGGTATTAGTAACTAGTTTTCCATCACCAAATCCTATACCAAATAGTGCAAACTTTGTAGGGACATATACTGAAAATCCTTCCATTCCTAATGGAGTTACAGAAAGCTCAAATACTAATATAGTAAATACTTTTATAAATAGAGCCGATTTATCAAATATAACTAAGTCTACAGATAAGGATTTTGCAACTATTAATGATGTAATAACTTATACTATTACAATTCCAAATACAGGAACTACAAGTGCTAATTCTGTAATTTTT
>NZ_JBOFOR010000136.1:0-10495 GCF_051659545.1 Romboutsia sp.
ATTAACATCTTCATTGAATTTTATCATTTGTATTACCTACCTTTATATTTTCAGATAATACTATTATTTCTCTTACTTGAAAAATTATATATATGAAAGTAATTACATTTGAATGTTTTCATTTAGAATATATATATTATAGTTTACTAGTTCATTATAAAAACCCCTTGAGAAATACATCTCAAGGGGCGAAAATTCACGGTACCATTCTACTTTAACTAGCTAAGTTCGCTAAGTTATCTCTAGTCCTACTTAATTTCAGATTTGCTTCTTTGGGATGTCTTTCAATATTACTTTTCTTATGGAGTTCTCACCATTCTCTGTTAATACTAGGTAATATTTACTATTCCCTTCATTGAATTTAAATTATTTATATGTTATAGTATTAACTAATTATGATTTTGTCAATATAAATCTCCCATTTTTTAAATATAAAAATAAAAACGAAGTACAATTAATAGGAAATTGCGACTGTAGATAAATTTGTGTAAATTCAAATCTATCTATAGTCCTTTTTGAATTTGGAACAACATGCGTATATGTTATTTATATTGTGTAAGTATGTATTCACTATCTTTATCTCCTCACTCTTACTTATATAATTCTGTGTATCTCTCTACCACCTTATCTTTTCCGTTTATATTTCCGTAAAGACAATATAATATTTTTTTACTTTTAATCAACTTAAGCTACCCCCTTTTACTTCTATATAACCTCTATCTATTAATAGTTTAACATACTAACAAAACTATTAAAACCTACGAATGGTGAAGTAATCATAAATGGAAGTATAGGATACATGTTTCAAAAGAGCATCTGCTAGAATGGCGTAATTAATGCTTCCCAAACTTGTCCTTCTTGTATTTCACCATCTCCAAGAAGCGTGTACACCCTACTGTTCATATTACTCCTGCATCATTAGCTTTCTTTATATCATCTACATTTGCTGTATCTATAAAAAGCTTCATAATGTTTCCGCCTCAAATTTTATCTTTTAGTCTAATTTATTAACAAAATGGATTTTCTGTTTTATAACGTACATATTTAGGTTGATTGTAATCTATTTCTTCTACACAAACATCTAGGTATTTAAATACTTCATATAAAGTTTTTCCAAAGTGACCAAATGCTACAGCTCCGTGGTGTGGGTAGTTCTTTTCAATTAATACGTGACGATAGAAACGTCCCATTTCTGGTATTGCAAATATTCCTATTGATCCAAATGATCTAGTTGCTACTGGTAAAACTTCTCCTTGAGCTATGTATGCACATAAGTTAGCATCTGACGTACTTTGTAAACGGAAGAATGTTATATCTCCTGGAACTATATCTCCTTCTAATGTTCCTTGAGTTACTTCTTCTGGTAGTGCACGTGCCATTATTTTTTGATATTTCATTTCGCAGAATGCCAATTTGCTAGCAGCAGTATTTCCACAGTGGAATCCCATAAATGTATCTGTTAACGTATATGAATAATTTTCTTTTATTTCTTCCTCATACATATCTTTAGGTACTGTGTTATTTATATCAAGTAAAGTAACCGTATCATTACTTACTACAGTTCCTATAAATTCACTTAAAGCTCCGTATATATCAACCTCACAAGAAACAGGTATTCCTTTAGCTGTTAAACGGCTATTTACATAACATGGTACAAATCCAAATTGAGTTTGGAATGCTGGCCAACATTTACCTGCTATTGCAACAAACTTACGAGAGCCTTTATTTGCTTCTATCCAATCTAATAGCGTTAATTCATATTGAGCTAACTTAGCTAATATTTCCGGCTTCTTGTTTCCTTCTCCTAATTCATCTTCCATTTCTTTTACTATACTTGGTATACGTTCATCATTTTCATGCTTGTTAAAAGCTTCATATAAATCTAGTTCTGAATTTTCTTGTATTTCTACTCCTAAATTGTAAAGTTGTTTTATTGGAGCGTTGCATGCTAAAAAGTCTTGTGGACGAGGTCCAAATGATATTATCTTTAAGTTATTTAGTCCATATACTGATTTAGCTATTGGCTCAAATTCATGTATCATATCTGCACATTCACTTGCAGTACCAGCTGGATATTCTGGTATGTATGCTTTTATGTTACGTAGCTTTAAGTTGTAGCTTGCATTAAGCATTCCACAATATGCATCTCCTCTATCATCTAAAAGTTTATCTCCACTTTCTTCAGCAGCTGCTATAAACATAACTGGTCCACCAAATTCTTTAGCTAATAATGTTTCTGCTGTTTCAGGTCCAAAGTTTCCTAAGTATACAACTAAAGCATCACATCCAGCTTCTTTAACTTCATTAAGAGCCTTTTGCATATGTATTTCATTTTCTACACAAGTTGGACATTCATATATTTCTCCGTATTTCTCTGTATATTCTTTTACAACTGCCTTACGACGATTTTCTGAAAGTGACATTGGAAAACAATCACGGCTTACTGCAATTATTCCTATTTTTAATACTGGCATATTATTCATAATCAAAATCCCCTTTAACTTTTTTACAATTTTATATTTTCTCCATATATTCCATTTACTGCATTTTCTATATTTGCTTCTTTATGTGCTATAATCCACTTATTTCTAGCAAATAATAATGAACTTTCTCCATCTTTTGATAAACAAAAATCAATTTCAGTATTTGTTCCCTTTGGTAAAACTACTACACATTTGAAATAATTTCCATCTACTCCACAAGGTGCATAGTGAAGTGTAGTTGCATAAACTTCAATAGCAGTTCCCTTTGGAACTAAAAAAGCTTCTACTTTCGAACTATCATAACTAAATTCATCTGTTATATCTTGTTGTGATCCAAGAAGTAAAATTAAATCAGTCGCTGCAATATTTACCTCACTATCTCTATGATACTCTAATGCATTTAACTTATTATTATGACCATTACAGTATCCTATTTGAATAGGCATTCCCCCATATACTTCATTGGATAAAACAGCCATATCATCAGTACTTTCTAAATCACAAATAGACGGTTCATATATAATATCTCCAGGGCATTCTATATTTTCCATTACTTGCATTATGGAGTTAAATTTATAATTTTTAAGTATTTTTCCATATTTTTTAAATGATTCATCACTTACGTTTAAGATTCTCATACTTCTCCCCTTTTACATTAATTCACTATATAATTCTTTTACTGTAGGATATATTTTTTTAAATTTCTTATATGCAATATCATAATTTGAGACAAGTTCATCTTCAGGCTTAATAGTTTCTACTACTTTTACGATTTTATTTGATGCTTCTTCTACGTTATTAAATTCTTTGCAGCCAACAGCTGCTAACATAGCTGCCCCTAAGGCTGGTCCTTCTTCTATTTCTATTCTTTCTACATTTATATTTAATACATTTGCGATGATTTTAACCCATATATCACTCTTAGCTCCACCACCACAAATTTTTGTACTTTCTATTTTAATACCTAATGATTTTGCTATTTCTAGGCTATCTCTTAACCCAAAAGCAACACCTTCCAGCACAGCTTGGGATATTTCTTTACGTTTAGTATCCATACTCATACCTATAAAGCATCCACGCGCATCTGGATTATTATGAGGAGACCTTTCTCCCATCAAATATGGTAAGAAAAATACTTTATTATTACCAAGATTTTTTATATCTTTTAATTCGTTATCATATTCTTTAGTATTTAATATTTCTTCTACCCACCACTTATTGCACGATCCTGCACTAAGCATGCATCCCATTAAATGATATTTTCCATCTGCATGTGCAAATGAATGTAGAGAGTTATTCTCGTCCACACCAAATTTTTCACTAGATATAAATACAGTTCCTGAAGTTCCTATTGATATATTACACATTCCATCTCCTACTGCTCCTGTACCTACCGCTGCTGCTGCATTATCTCCAGCTCCTGCAATAATTTTAACACTTTCATTTAATTCAAGTTCTTTAGCAATTTCAGGTCTAATGCTACCTACTACATCATAACTTTCAAAAATTTGTGGTAATTGTTCTTCTTTTATTCCACAAATCTCCATCATTTCTTTTGACCAACATTTATTCTTAACATCAAATAAAAGCATTCCCGATGCGTCAGAAACATCTGTAGAAAATGTATTAGAAAGCTTATATGCAAGATAATCTTTGGGCAACATTATCTTATTTATCTTAGCGAAGTTATTAGGCTCATTTTCTTTCATCCATAATATTTTAGGAGCAGTAAATCCTGCAAATGCAATGTTTGCAGTATACTCTGATAACTTTTCCTTACCTATAACATTATTAAGGTATTCAGTTTCTTTAAATGTACGACCATCATTCCAAAGAATAGCCGGACGAATAATCTCATCATTTTTATCTAGTGCCACAAGTCCATGCATTTGTCCACCAAAACTAATACCACAAATTTGACTTTTATCAAAATGTTCTATTAATTCTTTAATTCCTGCTACAGACTGTTCATACCAATGTTGTGGATTTTGCTCTGACCATCCACTTTTAGGGAAAGAAAGTGGATATTCTTTTGATACAATATTCTTTATTTTTCCATCTTCATTCATTAACAGTAGCTTAACGGCTGATGTTCCTAAATCAATTCCTATATATAACATATCTCATACTCCCTATTTTTATCTGTATGGTTAAACTAATCATAAAAACGAGGAGTAAACCTACTCAATTAACATAGCAACTCCTCATTTTATTTATTTTATTAATTGTTAGTATTAGATTTTAGTTCCTCAAGTATAGTTGGGTATTCCTTATCTAACTTGTAAAAACTCATTATTATAATTTGTAATATTGTAATAATTATTGGTAAGTATACGAAACATACTTTTATAGCAACTATCGCTGACTCACTTTGTACCGCTGCAGTACCAATATATCCACCTAAAGAAAGTACAGCTCCTAATATTGCTGATCCAATACCATTTCCTACCTTAAATCCAAAACTAGATGCACTATTTATAAGTCCCTCTGTTCTATATCCAGTTTTCCACTCTCCATATTCAATAGTATCTGACACAATTGCAAACATTGTAGCTGCTATTCCAGCACTTCCTATCCCCTTTACAATACTTGCAAGTATTACAGTATTATAACTTAATTGAGCTCCCATAAATATCATGTTTGATATTATTAATATTACAGAACCAACCATTAATACATTTCTTTTACCAAACTTCTTTATGAAAGGTGCAACCATAAACATCGCTATAATTTGTGATATATTAGCAGTCATATTTATTGGAGCAAATAATTTTTCGTTCCCTAAAATAAACTTAGCATAATATACCGAAGATCCTCCGTTTAGTGAAAATACTATGAATATACAAACTAAGCATAATGTTATTTGTATCCAATATTTATTTTTAAATAAAGCTTTTACCCCAACCTTAAAAGGCACTACTTCATTTTTTTCTTTTCTAGAAGATTCTACTCTTTCTTTAGTTCCTGCAAAAGTTATTAAAAATACTATTATTGATGCTATACCAAATACTAAAAAAGTCTTAGTCCATGCTGATGCATTATTCCCAAAATATTCAACTAAAGGTAGCGTTAATCCATTTATTATTAAACTACCACAAGTAGCTAGTACCATTCTAAAAATACTAAGAACTCCTCTTTCGTACTGATCTTGAGTTATTAGTGAATTTAATGTTGCATAAGGCACATTTATTGCAGTATATATTACTGTAGAAACTAAGTTATAAGTAATAAATACATACACTAACTTAGCTGTATTTCCAAGACTTGGTGGAACAGAAAATAACAACACTGCTGCTACTGCAAATGGAACAGCCATGCGTAAAATCCAAGGTCTTGCTTTACCATATTTAGATTTCGTTCTATCTACCATAACCCCCATTGCTAAATCACTAAATCCATCTAAAAGTCTGGATATAAGCATTATACTACCTACTGCTGCTGCACTAACTCCAGCATAATCAGTATAATAAAATAATAAAAATGCTGACATAGCTGAGTATATAATATTACAACCTAAGTCTCCACACCCATAAGCAAACCTTTCACCTATTGATATTCTCGAAGATTGAATGTTAGCTGTTTCAATATTTGCTTTATATTCCATAATATAGTCCCCCTATTTATAATTATTTTCTAGTAAGATTTTACTAGTCTACATTTTTTTCTTCATCTGAAATATATTCAAAAAAGTCAAAATCTGCATAATGTTTATGCTTTACTCGGTCTGCACATGTAATACCTACAAACGTGCCTGTAAACTCTCCATACTTACAGTACTCATCTGAAAACTTAGTAGTATCAAATACTTTACCTATTGCTTCATAATTTTCCCCATCATAACTCCATTCAAAATAAGATTTTCTACCTTGTATATTCAAACGAAGATATATTGGAGTATCCTCTATAGGCATTCTTGTATTTAAAAATTCTGTTTTTTCTCCATTTTCAAGATGTATTATTGATAATGCACATCGTCCTAATGTTTCACTATAGTATTTTCTAAGATTTATATAGTTCATATTATCATAATACATGATTAAACCTGCACTATGTTGATGTACTTCGGGGTAAAATTCCATCTTTGTAGTAATTCTTGCATATACTGAAGTTAATTTTCTTGCCAATATGCTCACTTTATTTAATGATGTTCTGGATTCTTGCCCTCTAATCCTTACATATCCCGGTCTAGATTTAACATCTGCAAATGATAGTGGTGAAATTCTTGGAGCATAATATTGTAATCCAAGCTCTTCTAAATCAAAATCATCGAAGTCTGGTATTTTTGAAACTTGATATTCTTTAAGTTGACTTTCAACTACGTATTCCTTTGCTAAGTTTGTACCATCTTCCATCCTAAGCCATCCATCTTCTGTCCATTCCATTTTTTGAATAGCTGTCTCTCTTCCAAGAGTACACCTTAACTCTGGTGAAAAAGGCCTTGAGCAAAGATGTACTAAATATACTTCTCCTAGTGGAGTTTCTACATAACTACCATGACCTGATTTTTGAAGTATTGATTCTGGATTATAGTATTTAGGTTTTAAATGGTCTGGATCGTGTCTTTCATAGAAATCACCAGGAATAGATGTAACTATTGGATTCATAGGGTCTTTTTCATAAGGTCCCCACACATTTTTAGCTCTTCCCATCGTTACTCCATGACCATAACCTGTTCCACCTTCAGCACACATTATGTAATAGTATTCCCCATGTTTTGTTATATGTGGGGCTTCAATACAACCTCTATCAGTTCCGCCTGACCATATTCGTTTAGGGTATCCTATTATTTCGTTTTTATCTGAAGAGTATTCTACTAGACATATTGCTCCTGGTTTTTCATATCCTTCTCTAGTTTCCCACTCTAAAGATGAAATCCACTTTCTTCCATCATCATCATGGAAAATAGATGCATCAAATCCGGAAGAATGAATATATATAGGTTTACTCCATGGACCTTTTATATCTTTAGCCGTAACTAAATAATTATCAACATCAAAATACCTAGCATTCATAGAGTTCATAACGCCATAAACTACATAAAATAAATCTTCTTTTTCACAATAAGTCAGGCAAGGTGCCCAAATTCCTTTTGCTGAAGGTAGCTTTTTTAAATCAACCGTTGTATCATCAGTTAAAACATGAGTATATAACTCCCAGTTTTTTAAATCTTTTGAATGATATATAGGAATTCCTGGAAACCACTCAAAAGATGAGACTGCGATATAATAATCATCGCCCTTTCTACAAATGCATGGATCCGGGTTAAAACCTGGAAGTATTGGATTTTTAATCATTTTATTTTCCTCCATTTTATCTTTAATATCCCACTGGGAACCAATCTTGTGCTACGCACTTACCTAAATCCCAACTATCCCAACCAATCCATCCAGGCTCATTGACAGTATCTAATAATAATTTGTAATTCCAGTAATAATGTCCAGCACCATTTCCCCATGCATCAAGTTGTGCTTTTGCTATTTCTCTGTATAAAGCTCTCTTTTCATCTTGTGATAGTTTTTCAACATTTGATTCTACTCCATTAAGTGGTGATTGTCCTCCAGCTGTATCTATTCCACAACCATATGAATTAAACAAGCTCCATTCTCCACAAATAACAGGGAAGTATTCCTGCATTTCTGCAATATCTTTTGCATAGTTTTCTTTTATATATTTTACATAGCCATCAACACTTTGCTCACATCCCATTGCCTCTGCAATCATTAAATATTGGTGTGTGTCTAGAACTACATTTTTAAATTCTTCTTCTCTCATAAAATCTTTCCATGCTTTTAATTCAAAACCATCGTGGAACACTATAACGCTTTCCTCGGACATATGGGGACGCATTACTCTATATGCTTTGATATAAAACTCACGTAAAAATTCTAATGTATTATGCGAACTGCCTTTTGCCATTTCTTCATCTACTGCTTTATATCTATTTGGAACATCCATTACCTTCCACATATTTTCTGTAATTGGCTCATTCACAATTTGAATTCCCCAAAGTTCACTTCTTTTACCATAGCGTTTTGCTAATCTTTCAAGGACACTTAATGTAAAATCTATACTTTCTGATTGCTGAGACCACTTACATACTCCAGATATGCCACCATTATCAAATCCATTTTGACTTCCTGGAACTGTATGAAGATCGATTAAAATACTTAATCCATATTTATTTCCCCAAGAAAATGCCTTATCTAATTCTTCAATACACCCTATAAAAGGTTCACAATCACCAAAAATAAAATATGGAACTGGTATTCGTACTGAGTTTAAACCCATAGATTTAATAATTGCAAAATCTCTTTCTGTTATGTACTCACTACGATGAGTTTTTATACGAGCTTCGTAAACTTCTCTTGAAAGTTGTCTTGGTAAATAATACTCATCTTCTGCACTTGTTCCTTCAAATAGTCCTGGACTCATCCATTTTTCTAATACTAACCAATTACCTAAATTTACTCCTTTTATGTACATTTTATTTCTCTCCCTTTCTGAGCTTATTTATATATCTATTTTGTACTAAAATAGATGTATAAATATTTTTCTTTATGATTTATATTTATAATACATTAAAATGCAAACGTTTCTAAGTGGTTTTATTATCTACTTTATAGGTCGATATTATCTTTTTCTTGAATTGATTGATTTTACAATTTATAATAGATGTATATACTTTAATAAGGAGAGTAATTGTGAATAATAAAGATTTTACTCATGAAATTGTTCAATTGACGGAAAATTTAGATATAAATTTTAAGTTATATCGTGATAATGGTAGTTTCATTTCAAGCCATTGGCATAATTCAATAGAAATAATATATGTAACATCTGGAAGTTTGAAGATATATGAAGGTAATCGTACTTATAATCTAAGGACTAATGATTGCATCGTAATAAATTCTGGAGTTGTACATTCTACACACTGTATTTCTGGAAATACATCTATACTTTTACAAATACCTTTTTCTTTTTTAAATAGATATATTCCTGATTTTAAAAATAGTCACTTTGATTTCAGTGTTAATTGTAATGAAGTTAATTATGAAAAAAATTTAAATAATGTTAGAAAACTTTTGAGAGATATGGAGTTTTTAAGAACGAATCCTGTTGATGCTGGTAATTTACGTTTTACAAGTATATTATTTGAACTTCTTTTTCAATTGTATAGTAATTTTAGAATTCCTGTGGGTGGTAAAGATATGAAGAGAAATACTCTAAGTTTATCTACATTTAAACCAGTGTTAGAGTATACAAAACTTAATTATAATCGTCCTATTTCTATTCAAGAAATTTCAGAGGTTGCACACTTGCAGCCTGAGTATTTTTGTAGGAAATTTAAACAGTGTATGGGGCAAACATTTTTAGAGTATTTAAATGAAATTAGAATTGCTCATATTTATAAGGATTTAGTTGCCACGGATGATGCTTTATGTAATATTTTAGAAGCTCATGGCTTTACTAATAGTAAATTATTTTATAAAGTATTTAAACAAAGGTTTAATTGTACTCCAAAAGAATTGAGAAAAATAAATAGATAATCTAAAATATTTTACTGATTCGATATTTTTTTGGAAGCTATGGAACTTAACATTTCTATGAAAACTCTAGTGATATTGATATAGCATGGTTTACAAATAAAGATATAAGTTATTCTACTTTAAGCTCCTATGAATCTGTGTATCTCTCTACCACCTTCTCTATGAAAGAACTATTATCACAGAATGCATAGGTTTTCATTACTTCCATATATGTATTATCAATAACTTTTATTGCATAATGATATTATATCTAAATTAAAAGATCAAATACACTTAAAATAATTGAAATTGCCATAATTAAATAAGCTATTTTAGTTTCATTAGGTCGTTTTAATTTAATAAAAACTGAAACTATAGATAGTATTCCTACAAATACACCAATTACTTGTTGAAATACATAATTACTAGGTAAGCTAGTAACATTGATAAAAGAAATTATAAGTGACCATACAAACAAACCATAAA
>NZ_JBOFOR010000137.1:0-4050 GCF_051659545.1 Romboutsia sp.
CCAGCAGGTCTCATATTAGTCTTAACATAAGGTAATATTGTGTTTATTAAGTTAGGGTATTTAGTAACAGGTAAACCCTTAACTCCATCAATTAAGCCTTGTATAACATTTCTTTGTCTTCTATCTCTCTCTAAAGCAGAGTCATTTTTTCTTATACGTGAATATGCTAAAGTTTGATATCCGTTTAGTTTTTGAACGCCATCACTATTAATATACTCTATAGAATTCTTACTAGTATTGTTGTTCCACTTATAAGTTTCTGGTATAAACTTGTTTAATTCTTTAATTTCACTACTTTTAACATCTACTTCAACGCCCCCTAAAGCATCAACAATATCCATAAAAGAGTAGAAATCAACTACAGCATAGTTTTGAATATCTATCTCAAAGTTATTTTCTATAGTCTCTGTTAATAGATTTATTCCTCCATATACATAGGCATGAGTAAGTTTTTGCTTACCATGACCAGGAATATCAACATAAGTATCACGAGCAAATGAGGTTAACTTTAGACTTTTGTTTTTTCCGTCTACAGTAAGTATTAGCATTGCATCAGATCTTGATGCTTCCTCCCCAGGTCTACCATCTGTACCAGCTAGTAGAATATTAGTGATTCCATTTTCATTTTTGAAATTTGTATTACTTAAAATACTTTCATCTGCATTATTATCATGGATACCATTTAATTTATAATACAAATAACCAAAGACTGAAGCAGGAAAAGCAATAACTAAAATTGATAAAAATATTACTAACTTTTTTAAGCTAGAATTTTCCTTTTTTTGTTTACGTCTCGCCAAAATAATCCCTTCTTTCACAATTTTTTCAATAACATACAACTTATTATATTCTAGCATGAGGATATATTCAATACTATATATGTTACAAAAAAATACAAAGTAACTATATAAATAATATATAACCAAATTTGATTCCTATTCATATTAAATAATATAAACTATTTTAAATAGGAGGGTACTTATGTTATCAATAAAGACATTAAATATAGAAGAGAAAAATCAACTGGTTATATACAACTTAAATTATCCATTTATAGAAAGTGATGAACATGACCAAAAAATAATAAACTATATAAATGAAGTAATATATCAGGATATAATTTCTTTTAAAGATGTAGTAGAGCAGGAGTTAGAAAGTTTAATTTCAAGGAGAAACTATTTATCCTATATAAATACAGAGTATCAAGTCAGTTTTAATAAGAATAATCTTATAAGCCTAACAATAGAATTTTCACAATTAGCAGGACTTCAAAACATAACTTATTCAAATTCCTACAATTACGACTTAGAATCAGGAAAACAAATTAAACTGAGAGATATATTTAAACAAGGAATAGATTATGAAACTCTTTTAAATTCAAGTATAAAAAAAGAACTAGAAACTATGGAGTGTGTAACAGATGAAATTGGTGAAGAGGAAATAAGAGATTATCTAGACAATTTAATTATTTGTTATGATCAAAATTTTTATATAGAATATGATGGGATTGCAATTTATTTTTCTAGTTATGAATTAGACCAAAGTGTATCAGAAGTAGTAGCATTTAAAATTCCATTTAAGTACTGTATAGATTATTTAAGTAAATATGCTATGAAAAGAGTAAAAATATGAAAAAACTAAAAGCATATGACAGACAGGCAGCAGTAGATTATGCTCAAAAATGGGCTTTAAGTAGAAATCCTAAATATATGGATTATGAAGATTGGGGAGGAGACTGTACAAACTTTATATCACAATGTCTGATTGCAGGACGAATACCAATGGACAATATAGGGGAAAATGTATTGAAAAAATGGTATTGGTATAATGATAAATTAAGAACTCCTACTTGGACAGCTGCAGAGCCTTTTTATAAATATATAGTAGGAAATAATAATAAAAATAGTGAAAATTTTGGTATATATGCTAGAAATGCAGATTATAATGAATTAGAAATAGGAGATATAGCTCAACTTGTATATGAGGGTAGGGCTTATCATTCAATGATTATTAGTAAAGTTATTTTAGAAGGAGAATATTTAATCGATTATTTAGAATGCCAGCATACCTATGATTTATTAGATTATCCGCTTAGTTTAAAAGAAGGGGAAAAAAGATATATCAAAATATTAGGTTATTATAATTATTAAATATAATCAGTTTCAATGCTATAACAGATAGGTTATAGCATTGATTTTGGTATAAAATAAATATGCCTATATATTGGCTAGGTATTATATACAATTTGACTTTTTCTATATGGTGGGGGAGATATTATAAAAATCAGATGTATTAATAGTTTGGATATTACTCATGAATATAGCTTGGGCAATATCTTTATTTTTAGACAAATAATCTTTTAAATCTATGTTGTAGTATCTCGGGTCTACTACGTGAATTTTTTTAAAATCCTTGGTTAAGAAAGGTATGAAACTATGAGCATAAGAATCTTTGAAAATTATTACCTCATCTTTTGCACTAGGGTTACCTTCGATAACTGCAAAGGCAGGGTCCCCATGTAAAAAATACTGATATTTATTCTTACCTTGTAGCTTGTCCTTGTCGTAAAGGGTATCGTAGTTTTTGTCAAAATCCATTTCAATTTTAAAATTGTTGTAATCTTCATAAGCGACAATTGTATCACTTTTAAGATTAGGCAATAATGCTTTTGAATAATAAGTACCGTAAAAATCGTCACTTACTTTTGTAGGATTACCCTCAACAGTAGTATTAAACATATCTTCATAAGCCAGTTTTGCACCTAATTGTGTCCAGTGGTGGTCTGTATTAAAGTAAATATACTTATCCTTATTCTCCTTAAGTACATCATAAGGACTGTAAAAATTTAAAAAATCAAGCTCTTTAGTTTCTGAGCTTATATAGTCAACAACTGGTTTTTGGTCATCATTTATAGCCCAATAAGGTATACTTTCACCATAAAAAGCTATAGAAGTGGGAATTACCATTAATGTAGAATTTATATTGTAGATGCTGTCTAAATTTTTTGTAAGATTTATTACCTGAGAAATATTTTTGTCTATAATAGACTTATTAAAGGTAAACTTCTCCATAAGACGATCATCGTTATTTATATAAATATCTCTAAATTCTCTTTGTCCTAAGAAATAGCTATAGGAATTTTTAATTTCTAAAAACTCAGATCTAAGTGGAAATTGATCTGCTGTGTACTTGTCAAACTCGGTCATAAATTTTTTGCTAGTTATGTTATCCCATGAAAGTCTGGGAAGTTGTGTTAGTATTTTATTTTCAATCTCATTTATTTTTTTATCTGGTGTAGATAAAGTTGTAATAGGAACAATAAAAATAAAACCAAAAAATAAAGCCATCGTTAGAAATTTTAATATATTATTCATAAAATCACCTGCTAAAATCTAAAATATAAGAATGGATTAAAGGTAGCATCAACTAAGAATGCTGTAGAAATAACTAACCCAAAGCATAAAGCTACAAATCTTATATATTTATTTTTATCTAAAATATTTTTTATAATTGGTGTAGATGCAACTATTGATAAAACTAAAAGTGATAAATTAGGTAATAAGTAATAGTAGAAACTTTTATCAATAAATACACTATTAAAGCCAAACATAGCCTTAAAGTAAGCACCCATATCTGGTAGAGAAATAATATCGAATATCACAAAACTTATTAATATTAAAAACATAACATAAATATGTTTTGTAAAATCGGGTATTTTCTTTAGGAAATCTAGAAGGAATAATTTCTCTAATACTAAAATAACTCCAAAGTACAGTCCCCATAATATAAAGTTGTAGCTAGCACCATGCCATAAGCCAGTTAAAAACCACACTACGAAAATATTAAAGAACCATCTACCTTTAGAACATCTATTTCCTCCAAGTGGTATATAAACATAATCTCTAAACCAGATTCCCAAGGACATATGCCATCTTCTCCAAAATTCAGTAATAGATTTAGAGATGTAAGGATAGTTAAAGTTTTCTAAAAACTCAAATCCAAGTATTTTACCAAGCCCAATAGCCATATCTGAATATCCTGAGAAATCAA
>NZ_JBOFOR010000138.1:0-2521 GCF_051659545.1 Romboutsia sp.
ATAATTTTTCCATGTTTCTTGAAGTACCAACTTTTATTTCTATTACTTTTAAAATGACTTAAAATATTTTCACACATTCTTATGCTACTCATCTCTCTTGCATAACATCCACAAGATGGAATCTCATACCTTAGTAGACTTCCATATGCTCTTTTTACTATATTACCACATTCACAATTACAAACCATTTTGTAGTATTTTTTGTTTTTTGCTATTTCAATATCAACTATAGTTAGTAATCCATGTTTTTCACCTACTTTATTATAGGCTTCATTATAGTTTTTTTCTTGGTATTTCTTAAAATCTTTATAACATCCACAGCTTCTTGTATCTCCATTATACAAGTATTTTAATTTTACCTCTGTTATATTTCCACAGTCACATTTGCATTTATATACTTTTCGTGAATCTTTTGAGTTTTGAATTCTTTCTATTATCACTAATTTACCAAATCTTTGCCCTATATTTTCATCTGGTTTACCTTTTATTTTTAGGTTGTTTTCTTTTAGTAATTTTACTAGTGTATCTCTAGCTATGTTTAGTTCTTTTATCATTTCCTTTTGATTGTATCCTTTATTTATTAGTTCAAGTAAGTTTTCTCTTGGTATTATTAATCGTGGTGCCGGCATAATGTTACCTCCGTATCATAGTGATGCATATGTAATGCTACTGTTAGGTTTTGCTTAAATCACTGTGTTATGAACGGAATTTTTTGGATATAATACTTTTGAGGTGATACTATGATTAATAAGGAAGTTAGTACAAGAACTTCTCTTACGATTCCAAAGGAGCTTAAATGTAAGTTGGAGACTCTTGCAAAGCATGAGAAAAGAAGTGTTAATAATTTAATTGTTTATGCTCTTGATAAATATATTACATCTGAATTGAATATTTTACATAACAAAACGGAGTAGGTACACCTACTCCACTTCCTGCCCGTATTTTTATTAATAATTTAATTCAGCTATTTTTACTTTTGAGTTTTCTGCTAACATCTCAACCAGGTTATCCTGCCTGTTACCAAGTACCTCAGGTGTCCATACACTATTAAAATCTAAAAACATCTTATTAGCTTTAAAAGCATCTACTCTATCTTCTAGATACCTCTTTTTCTTTTCAGCATAATCTAAGTTACTTAATCTAGAATTCTTTTTCTTACTTATAAGTACTAAGTTTGCAACTTTATTAATCCAAAATTTTCTTTCAACATTGCTAAAATCCTCTATCCATTTACTACCCTCTTTAGGATTTTGTGGTAATATGTGCTCTACACTTATAGTCTTATACCCTGATAAGTACACTGTATCGTCTGTCATCAAGTATTCTATTTTTAAAAGAAGATATTTACTAAATTTTCTTTTGTATATATCCCCACTTACTATTTTTCTGTATATGTCAGTATCTATTTCAAATACTCCACTGTCTGTAAATTCATCTAAATCATCTCTTCTTGTACTATCAATAGCCTTCATTATTTTGTTCATGTTATCTATTCTCTTCGTTGGTGTTTCTTGATTTATCCAGTCTCCTGAAAATTTATATTCTAGTTTTGTTAAGAATTCATCTAATTTGTACGTATTGAATTTTTCATAGTAGCACATAAGTGGAGGAATCCAGTCTTGTGATGGAATTCCAACTTTCATTATAGTTATCAAATTTTTATATTGATTACTTAATTTTTTGTTCCCAATATCTATTATATCTTCATATATTTCATCATATTTACTTAATAAATCTATAGTTTGTATACCTTTTTCTAATCTATTTTTTTCATATATATTTCGCTCAAATTCATCTAAAAGATTACTATTAGCTTTTTGCTTTACTATTATATTTCTTACTAGCATTAAAAATCTATCAAATTCATCACCATACTTAGACTCTATATCTTCCCATATTTTAGAGTATTTTTTTAATTCTTTTTTACCCTTTATTGCACCTACATTTATAGATTTAAGTATATCTGCTGAAGTTAATGGAATTCCTCTATCATTTAATATTGTAAACATTCTAAATGCATCTTCTGTATTATCTGTTGATACATATATAAATAATGCTTTATTTAATATGAACGTAGTAAATCTAGATAAATCATTGTTATCTTTTAATATATCCTTTATCACTATAAGTCCTTCTGACATATTAGATATAGAAATATTTTCTGACTGTGATAATACTTCTAGCTCTTCTGTATTTAATGTTCCTCCTTCAGATACTATAAATCTCTCTATAAATCCTTCTACTTTATCTCTTATTTGATATGTTATTCTTTCTCTAGCAGGTATATTCAATAGTTCATTTTTTTCTTGATATATCATTTTATTTATAGTTTCTTTATGTTCTTTTAAGTCTAATAAGTCTCTTATTGTAGCTAATATCATAAAAAATGTAGTTAATCTTTGTTGACCATCTAAAACTTCATATTCTGCATATTCTTTATTTTTTGTTCTTTTTAATACTAGAGATCCTAAAAAATATTCGCTATCAACTTTATTTTCAAATGCAAAGTATAAATCTTCTA
>NZ_JBOFOR010000139.1:0-48494 GCF_051659545.1 Romboutsia sp.
AGACGAAAGGGGGTAATTTATGAAAAATAAAAAAATAATAAATTATGAAGAGTTAATTAGCAAAGAAAATCTAGAAGGATTTAAAATAGGCCAATCCTATGATAGTTATAGATTTATGGGAAATCATATAGTAAACTACCAGGGTAAAAAAGGAATTTGTTTTACCGTATGGGCTCCTAATGCAAAAGCAGTTCACCTAACTGGAGATTTTAATAAATGGGAAAAAGAATCACATCCTTTAAAAAATATAGATAACAGTGGAATTTGGAGTATATTCTTAGAAGGTATGGAACAAGGCATGACATATAAATACAATGTAGTTGGTTGTGATGGCGTAAGTCGTTTAAAAAGTGATCCGTATACAGTATATTCGGAGCAAAGACCTAATACAGCTTCAATAGTATATAGTCATGAGAATTATAAATGGAAAGATAACAAGTGGCAACAGAAAAAAATAAAAATAAATAATGAAAATCAGGCTATGAATATCTATGAAGTTCATCTTAGTTCGTGGAAAAGAAAGTGGAATGGTGAATTTTTTACATATGAAGAACTATATGAAATGATAGAATATGTAAAAGAAATGGAATACACGCATATAGAATTACTTCCAATAACTGAACACCCATTAGATGAATCTTGGGGTTATCAAACTATAGGTTATTACAACACCACTAGTAGATATGGAAATCCTCATGAATTCAAAGCATTTATTGACAAATGTCATGAAAATGGATTAGGAATTATATTAGACTTTGCCTACAGTCATTTCTGTAAAGATGAACATGGTTTATATAAGTTTGATGGCTCACCTCAATATGAATACACAGATCCACTAAAAGCTGAAAATATAGGATGGGGAACTGCTCATTTTGATTTAGGAAAACCTGAAATAAATAGTTTTTTATTATCAAATGTATTATACTGGTTTAACGAATTTCATATAGATGGTATAAGGGTAGATGCGGTATCGAGTATGTTGTATTTAGATTATGATGTAGGACAGTGGAATCCGAATAAGTACGGAGGAAGAGAAAACTTAGAAGCTATAGACTTTTTAAAAAAGCTAAATGAAACAATTTATAAGTATGTAGATAGCCCTGTTATTATAGCTGAAGAATCTACGGCATGGCCAATGGTTACAGGTTCTACATATAAAGGGGGATTAGGGTTTACATATAAATGGAATATGGGATGGATGAATGATACTTTAAAATATATGGAAATGGATCCTATTTACAGAAAATATCATCATGAATTACTTACATTTTCTTTTATGTATGCCTTTTCAGAAAATTTCATATTACCATTGTCGCATGATGAAGTAGTTCATGGAAAAAAATCATTATTAGATAAAATGCCAGGAGATATATGGCAAAAATTTGCAGGACTTAGGACATTATATGCTTACTACATGATACACCCAGGTAAAAAGTTACTGTTTATGGGATGTGAATTTGCACAAGACTTAGAGTGGAGATACGCATATGGATTAGAGTGGGCGCTTTTAGAAAGAGAACCACACATAAAAATGAAAGAGTATGTTAAATCCTTAAATAAGCTTTATAAAAATGAAAAGTCAATGTATGAAATAGACAATAGTTATGAAGGCTTTGATTTTATAGATCCTAATAATAAAGAGCAAAGTGTTATTGTTTTAATGAGGAAGGGAAAAAATCCAGAAGATTTTATTATAGCAGTGATAAACTTTACTCCAGTAGTTTACTATGATTATAAAATAGGGGTCCCATATGATGGAGTATATGAAGAAGTTTTTAACTCAGATGATAGTAATTATGGGGGATCAGGTCAAACTATGGTAGATAGTGAATTAATTGCTAAAAATGAAAAATGGCATAATAAAGATTACCATATAATTATAAAAGTACCTCCTTTAGGAGCTACATTTATAAAAGGAAAAAATATAGTTTTTGACACTGTAGAATTGAACAAAGATAGTAAGGTGCTTATAGGTGGAAATAGCAAAGTTATTAAAAGTGATAAAGTATCAATAAAAAAATTATAAATAATATTTTTAATTAAGGGGGAGTCGTAGTGAAAAAAGATATGATTGCTATGATTTTAGCAGGTGGTCAAGGATCACGATTAGGAGTTTTTACAAAAAGAATAGCAAAACCAGCTGTTTCATTTGGGGGAAAGTATAGAATAATTGATTTTGTATTAAGTAATTGCTCAAATTCAGGTGTAGATACGGTAGGTGTATTAACTCAATATAGACCATTACTTTTAAATTCTCATATTGGAATGGGAAGTCACTGGGATTTAGATAGAATAAATGGTGGAGTTTATGTGCTACAACCATATATGGATGAAAAAGAAGGTAGTTGGTATAGAGGAACTGCTCATGCTATATATCAGAATATGGATTTTATAGATAACTATGATCCAGAAAATATATTAATACTATCAGGAGACCATATATACAAAATGGATTACAGTAAAATGCTAGCATACCATAAAGAAAAAGATTCAAAAGCTACTATTGCAGTAATAGAGGTTTCTTGGGATGAGGCTACTAGATTTGGAATAATGAATACAAATGAAGATGGAAGTATATATGAGTTTGAAGAAAAACCAGAAAGTCCAAAAAGTAACTTAGCATCTATGGGAGTTTATATATTTGATTGGAAAATGTTAAGAGATTATTTTAAGCAGGCAGAAGAAGATAACAACATAAATTATGACGATTTTGGAAAAAATTTAATTCCTCAAATGCTTGAAGATAATGTAAATATGTACGCATATCCATTTAAGGGGTATTGGAGAGATGTTGGAACAATACAAAGTTTATGGGATGCGAATATGGACCTTATAAAATCACCAGAAGCTGTAGATTTAAATGATTCTAGTTGGAGAATTTATACAAATACAATGGCTATGCCACCTCAATATATAGGAAAAGGTGCAATAGTAAAAAAATCTTTAGTAGCAGATGGATGTAAGATATTAGGGAATATAGAACAGACAGTTTTATCTCATGGTGTTGAAGTTGGAGAAGAAAGTATAATAAAGGACTCTGTAATTATGCCTAATGTAAAGATAGGCAAGAATGTAATCATAGAAAATGCTATGATCGGAGAAGGTGCTATTCTAGAGGATGGTTCTTGCATAAGAAACAACAGTAACGAAATAAATGTAGTTTCTGAATATGAAATAGTAAAACCTGAAGCTGAATTACAAGGGGGATTTTAGCATGAAAAATCAATGCGTAGGATTAATAAATTTAGATGATAGAAAAAATTCAAATATAAATCAACTCACTTACACAAGACCAATAGCGTCTACTCCAATAGGTGCAAGATATAGAATAATAGATTTTGTACTTTCTAATATGGTAAACTCTGGTTTAACGAACGTAGGTATATTTGCAAAAGAAAAATACAGATCTTTAACTGACCATGTAGGTAGTGGTAAAGATTGGGATTTGAGCAGGAAAAAAGGTGGATTATTTGTATTTAGTCCTGAAAATACAAAAAACAAAAATACATATTCAAATAAAAAGGGAGATATATACAACATATTAGCAAACATAGATTATATAGAAATGTGTGAAGAAGAGTATATACTAATAGCGCCAACCTATATGGTTTGTAATATAGATTATTCAAAAGCTCTAAAATATCATAAGAAATCTGGAAATGATATTACTGTAATTTATAAAAATGTTGAAAATGCACAAGAAGATTTTGAAGGCAATTCTACACTAGATATAGATGAAAATAACAAAATAATAAATGTGGGAAGTAATATAGGTGTGTATTCTAATGCAAATATATCTATGGAAACATATATTATGAAACGTACAGAATTTATAGAACATATCTATAGCTTAGTAAGCAAAGGAAGTTGCTCTTATTTACAAGATTTTATAAGCGAAGCAGTAAAATATTTAAATGTAGGAGCATACGAATACACAGGATACTTAAAGTGCGTCAATTCTGTAAAAGCATATTTTGAAATTAATAAGGAATTATTAACTTCTGAAGTTTCAAATGAATTGCTTTACTCAAAAAGAAGAATCTTTACTCGTGAAAAAAATCAATCTCCAACAATTTATACGGAAAGTGCAAAAGTAGAAAATTCTTTTGTAGCTACAGGATGTGTAATAGAAGGAACTGTAAAAAATAGTATATTATTTAGAAAAGTGCATGTAAAAGAAGGGGCAATAATAGAAAATTGTGTAGTTATGCAAAACTGTACTATAGACAAAGATGTAAAACTTAACAATGTAATATTTGACAAAAATGTGTGCATAAAAGAGGGTAAAGAATTAAAGGGAGATGAAGACTACCCTATTGTAATAGAAAAAAATGCAAGCATTTAATAATAGAAAGGGGGATTGTCAGTGAAAGTTATTTATGTAACAGCGGAGTGTTGGCCATTTGTTAAAACTGGTGGGTTAGGTGATGTAGCATATGCATTACCTAAAGCATTAAAAAAAGAAGGTGTTGATGTTAGAGTAATACTACCTAAATATTCAACAATACCAAATTATTTAAAAGAGCAGTTGAGAGAAGTAGCAGTATTTAATGTAAATGTTGGATGGAGAAAACAGTATTGTAGACTTTTGGAAATGGAATTCGATGGAGTTAAGTTTTATTTTATAGATAATGAATACTATTTTAAAAGAGATGGTGAAATTGCATATATTTATGGATATGATGATGATGCAGAAAGATATACTTTCTTTAGCGAAGCAGTACTTGAAGCTATAGCGATACTTGATTTTTATCCAGATATAATTCATATGAATGACTGGCATACGGGAATGATTCCATTAACTTTAAAAGAAAGATATAGCTCTTTAGAAAAATATAAAGACATTAAAACTGTTTATACAATACATAATTTACAATACCAAGGAGTGTTTAGTAACAGGATACTAGGCGATGTATTAGCTTTACCACAGCATTACTTAGATAGAGGAGATATAGAGTACTATGGTGGAGTTAGTTTTATGAAGTCAGGTATAGTATTTAGTGATAAAGTAACTACAGTAAGTCCAACTTACACAAATGAAATACAAACTGAATTTTATGGAGAAGGATTGGATGGTCTTTTAAAATCAGAATCGCATAAATTAAAAGGAATTCTAAATGGAATAGATTATGACATAAACAATCCAGCAACAGATAAAGACATCTTCGTAAGATATGATGTAAACAATATAGACAAAAAAACTGAAAATAAGATTAGACTCCAAGAATTATTAGGCTTAGAAAAAAATCCTAATATACCATTAATAGGTATAGTTTCTAGACTAGTGTCACAAAAAGGATTTGATTTAATATCATATATTATGCCAGAAATAGTAAGGGAGAATTTACAAATCGTAATTTTAGGTACAGGCGACCATCAATATCAATCTATGTTTAATTATTATAATTCATTCTATCCTAATAAAGTATCTGCAAGGATAACTTTTGACAGTGCTTTTGCACAACAGATATATGCAGCTAGTGATATGTTCTTAATGCCATCTTTATTCGAGCCATGTGGAATAGGCCAAATGTTAGCAATGAGATATGGAACGTTACCTATAGTTAGAGAAACGGGTGGATTAAAAGATACAGTAAATCCATATAACAAGTACACTGGAGAAGGAAATGGATTTAGCTTTGAAAATTACAATGCTCATGATATGTTATATTGCATTCAAAGAGGTGTAGAACTATACAAAGACCAAAATGTATGGAGAAAATTAGTTACAAATGCAATGAATACAGATAGTAGCTGGAAAAAATCAGCTCAAGATTATATAAATGTCTACGAAGAATTGCTAAGTTAAAGGAGAGATTTTATTTTGATCACAATTAGTAAAAAGAAATTTAAACAATGTTTTGAAGCTAAAATATATAGCATATATGCTCAATCAATAAAGGACGCAACAAATGAGCAATTACTAAATGTTTTATGCAGTGTAATAAAAGATGTTTTATCTAAACGATGGGTAGATAATAAATTAAGCTCGCAAAAAGAAGTTTACTATTTTAGTGTAGAATTTCTATTAGGAAGACAATTAAAATCAAATATATTGAACTTAGATATTGAAGAAAGTATTAGACCAGGATTAGAAGAATTAGGTATAGATTTGGATGACTTAATAGAAGCTGAAGCTGATCCTGCATTAGGTAACGGAGGATTAGGTAGATTAGCGGCTTGTTTTTTAGACTCAATGTCATCTTTAAATATAAGTGGACATGGATATGGAATTAGATACAAATACGGATTGTTTGAGCAAAAAATTCTTAATGGTTATCAGGTAGAAGTACCTGATAACTGGTTGACACAAGGTGGATATGTATGGGAAACGGTTAGACCTAATAAAGCTATTGTAGTAAAATTTGAGGGAAATGTACAACTAATAGATGAAAATGGTAAATTTAAGACTATTCATAAGGATTATATACCTGTAATGGCAATGCCTTATGATATACCTATAATTGGATACCGTAATAGTTGTATAAATACATTAAGATTATTTAAAAGTGAAATTTTAAGTAGAGATTTTGGACTAGTAACATCTAATGCAAAAAATTTATCTGGAAGTTATGAAGATGCGTTAATGTATAAATACTATGCAGAAGAAATATCTCAGGTATTATATCCGAATGACTCAAACTATGCAGGTATCTTATTAAGATTAAAACAAGAGTACTTTTTTGTAAGTGCAGGAATACAAGATATAATAAGAAAATATAGAAAGAATAAGTTAAATATAGCTAACTTACCTGAAAAAATTGCCATTCATATAAATGACACTCATCCTACACTTTGTATACCAGAGCTTATGAGAATTTTACTTGATGAAGAAGGATTATCTTGGGATGAAGCTTGGAATATAACAAAAAATACTGTATCTTACACAAATCATACCATAATGACAGAAGCTATGGAAAAATGGCCAATAGGCATGATGAAAAAATTACTTCCAAGGATTTATATGATAATAGAAGAAATTAACAGAAGGCATATAAATGACTTAAAAGCTAATGCTTATGATGAGTATAAAATAGAAAGAATGAGAATAATTAGCAACAATGAAATAAGGATGGCAAATTTATCAATAGTAGGAAGTCATAGTGTAAATGGAGTTGCTAAACTTCATACAGAAATACTAAAAAGAGAAGTACTAAAAGACTTCTATGAAGACGAACCGGAAAAATTCAACAATAAGACTAATGGAATAGCTCATAGAAGATGGTTAATAAGTGCAAATCAAAACCTAAGTAATTTAATAACAGAATTAATAGGAGAAGAATGGAAAAGTGACACATTTAAATTACTTGATCTAGGAAAATATGAACAAGACAAAGATGTTTTAGAAAAAGTAGGAGAAATAAAATACAATAATAAAAAGAAATTAGCAAAATATATAAAAGAAATGCAAAATATAGACATAGATCCAAACTCTATATTTGATGTTCAAATAAAAAGATTACATGCATATAAAAGACAATTATTAAATGCCCTTCATATACTGAACTTATATCATGAGCTTTTAGAAAATCCAAACTTTGACATGGTTCCAAGAACCTTTATATTTGGAGCAAAAGCTGCGCCAGGATATTATTTAGCAAAATGCATAATCAAATTTATAAACTGCCTAGCTGATAAAATCAATAATGACCCAAGAATAGAAGGAAAAATAAAAGTAGTATTTTTAGAAAATTACGGAGTATCTTTAGCAGAACTTATTATACCTGCAGCAGATGTAAGTGAGCAAATTTCAACTACAACAAAGGAAGCATCGGGGACAGGCAATATGAAACTTATGATGAATGGTGCTATAACACTAGGAACTTTAGATGGTGCTAATGTTGAAATTTATGATCAAGTAGGCAAAGAAAATATTATAATCTTTGGCTTAACTGCTAGTCAAGTTTTAAACTATAACAAGTATGGTGGGTACTCAGCTTTAGACTTGTATAACTCAGACAAAAAAATAAAAAGAGTAGTGGACGATTTAATTAATGGGTTTATTCCTAACATGGATAAAGAAGGACGTGAAATTTACAATGCTCTAATAACATACAATGATGAGTATTTTGTTCTTAGAGATATACAAAATTATGAAGAGGCACAGCGCAAAATAAATAGACTGTATAAAAACAGAGATGAATGGAATAGAATGGCTTTAATGAATATAGCAAACTCAGGGATGTTTTCATCTGACAGAACGATAGAAGAATATGGGAAATATATTTGGTTTAAAGGATGTGATATAAATGGGAAATATATTAAGTTATAATTCTTGGGAAGATAAGGCTCCTTTTGGAGCCTTAAAGGTTAACCAAGAGGGAAGAATTACAATAAAAATAAGTCATGACAATGTGCTAAGTGTAGCATTAATAATTTTAAATGAAGAAGAAATAATAGATAAGATAAATTTAGCAAAAAACGAAAATGAATATTATGAATGCAAACTTAATGGATTTAAAGAAAAGGGTTTATATTTTTACTATTTTGAAGTAGACATTGAATGTAACGGAAGCACAGAAAAAAGATTTTATGGAAAATCATATGAAAATGGTCAAGCCGTAGAATATTTATATGAAAATATTAATAAATATCAAATTACTGTGCACGAAGAATTTGAAGTTGCAAATTGGTATAAAGAAGGCATTATGTATCATATATTTGTAGATCGTTTTAATAATGGAAATAGAAATAAGAAACCAAGCGATACAAAAGAAAATAGTTTTATATATGCAAATTGGAGCGATACTCCTATGTATATAAAAGATAAGGATAATAATGTTGTTAGATGGGATTTTTATGGTGGAAATCTTAAAGGTATAATAGATAAAATTGGATACCTTAAAAAGATGGGTGTTAGTATAATATATTTAAGCCCTATATTCGAATCTTCAAGTAATCATAAATATGATACAGCAGATTATAAGAAAATTGATTCTATGTTTGGAGATGAAGCAATTTTTAGTGAATTAATAGAGAAAGCAAATCAAAAAGGAATAAGTATTATTTTGGATGGTGTATTTAGTCATACTGGAGCAGATAGTAGATATTTTAATAAATTTGGAAATTATGATGAAATAGGAGCATATCAATCTACTAATTCTAAATACAGTACATGGTATAATTTTGAAAACTTCCCAGATAAATATAAATGTTGGTGGGGGGTTGATGCACTTCCAAATACTAATGAGTTAGCTCCAAGCTACATGGACTACATAATTAGAGATGAAGACAGCGTAATAAAAAAATGGACAAACCTAGGAGTTAAAGGTTGGAGATTAGATGTAGCAGATGAGCTTCCAACAGAGTTTATAAAAACTATAAATAAAGAGCTAAAAACTGTAGATAAAGAGGCTATTCTAATTGGAGAAGTCTGGGAAGATGCATCTAATAAAATAAGTTATGGAGAAAGAAGAAGTTATCTTTTAGGAAATCAATTAGATTCAATAATGGGATATCCATTTAGAGAAAATATAGTAGCCTTCTTAAAAGGAGATATAACGTCAAAGCAACTTAATAATAAATTTATGGAAACTAAAGAAAACTATCCTAAAGAATCTTTTAAAGCAAATTTAAACTTAATAGGGTCACATGATGTAGCTAGAATAAAAACAGTATTAGACAATGATATAGATAAGGTAAAATTAGCAGTTGCAATTCAAGCTACTTTTGAAGGAATTCCTTATATTTATTATGGAGATGAAGCAGGTATCTGTGGTGGTGTGGACCCTGATAATAGAAGAACTTACCCCTGGAAAAATGAAGATGAAGACATGGTAGAATTTTACAAAGAGGCAATGGGAAATAGAAGAAAAAATAGAGTATTAATAGATGGAGAAACAACATTTATAGATACAAAAAATAATGATGTATTTGGATATATAAGATATAATGAAGCTAATGAAAAAATAATCATATTAATAAATAGAAGTGAAAAGTCTCAAAATGTATATTTGGATATAGAAGAAAGTAGTTTTGAAGAATTAGATATAAAAAATAGCACTAAAAGATATTTAGAACGATTTGATAAAGAAGGACAAATATTAGATATTGAAATTGATTCTAAATCTTGTAAAATATTTACTGTAATAAAAAATACATCAGAATAAATAATTGGAATATCAACTGCTTTATAAACAATAAAACAGTTGATATTTTTTTAATAAAAAAGTATAAACGAACAATTGTTTGTTTATAATCCTATTAAAATACTTCTATAATCAGAGAAAGGATTATAAAAATGAACAATGTAACTTTAGTAGGTAGATTAACTAGAGACCCTGAACTTAAATACGTAGGAGATGCACAAACACCAGTACTTGACTTTACAATAGCTATTGATAGAGGCTATAAGGAAACAGAAAATAACACTGATTTTATTGCTATTCAAGTTTGGAATAAAACAGCAGAAAATTGCGCTAAATACTTAAATAAAGGAAGCTTAGTAGGAATAAATGGACAAATAAGAGTTGAAAAATATAAAAATAAAAATGATGAAAATAGATATATAACTAAAGTAAGAGCTAGTAATGTTGAGTTTTTAGGAACTAAGAGAAGCGAAGATTCAAATAAAAATGATAAATATTATGATAGTACTAAATTATTTGAAGAAGCAGGAATAAAAACAGATAAAGAAAAACTTGAACTACCATTTTAAAAAAAATAAGCAGGATTAAAACTGGATATATTACAGATTTAATCCTTTTCTTATAAAAAAATAGATAAATAAATGAACTATTTTTATTAAAAAATTTTAGACAAAACTTATTAATAAAGATAGTTAAAAAACATAATGATTAAATAAATTAGGTTAAAATAAAAAATATATTTAAAATCTTAAGTTGACCAGCTTGATAAGGAGTTGTAAGTTTATTTTTTAATGTACAAAAACAAAAAAAGAATGTATAATAAAATAATATAAAAGATAAATGTTCGACAAGGGGAGAATTATTATGAAGAAAATGACATTAACAAGTAAGATTTTACTAGGTTTATTATTAGGGTTTATATTTGGATTAATATTAAATAATAATCCAGCAGGGTATGTAAAAGATAGCTTAATATTAGGCGGGATATTAAAAGTACTAGGTACAGGATTTACAGCTGCTATAAAGATGATGGTTGTACCACTAGTGTTTGTATCATTAGTTTGCGGTAGCGCATCAATAGGTGACACAAGAAAATTAGGTAGAATCGGTGGAAAGACAATGGCATTCTACCTAGGTACTACGGCAGTAGCTATAATTATATCATTAATTTTAGGTAGTGTATTAAAGCCAGGTGAAGGACTAGATATGAGTAGTATGGCTACTGGAGAAGTAGCTATTGGTGAATCAAAATCAATAGTAGATATAATATTGAATATCATACCAAGTAATCCAATACAAGCATTGGCTAGTGGAGAAATGTTACAAGTTATATTCTTTGCACTTCTTATAGGGATAGCAATAAATATGGTTGGTAAAAAGGGTGAACAAGTTAAAATACTGTTTGAAAGTGCAAATGAAATATGTATGAAGATGGTAAATATAATAATGTTATTTGCACCATACGGGGTGTTCTCACTAGTTGCAACTACCTTTGCAACCGTTGGAACAGATGCAATGCTTGCATTATTTAAATATGTATTAGTAGTTTTACTTGGATTATTAATACATATAACAGTAGTTTACGGGGGATTATTTAAAATATTTACAAGACAAAAAATTATGCCATTCTTAAAGAAATTCACAAGAGTTGCAGCGGTTACTTTTTCTACAGCATCAAGTAATGCTTCAGTTCCAGTAAGTTTAGATATTATGGAAGAATTAGGGGTAGGTAAATCTACAAGATCCTTTACAATACCTATGGGAGCTACTATAAATATGGATGGAACAGCTATTATGCAAGGAGTTGCAGCATTATTTATAGCTCAAATATATGGAGTAGAATTAGGCATGAATGAAATGGCAACTATAGTACTTACAGCTACACTAGCATCAATAGGAACAGCGGGGGTTCCAGGTGTAGGAATGATAATGTTATCTATGGTATTACAGTCTGTAGGGCTACCATTAGAGGGAATAGGATTAATAATGGGAGTAGAGAGAATAATAGATATGTTTAGGACAACGGTAAACGTAATGGGGGACAATATTTGTACGTTAATAGTAGCGAATAGCGAAAAAGATTTAAATATAGAAGCATATAGTCAAGAAATAAAACAAAAAATAGCATAATGATATAAACTCAATACAAAGAAGTATTACAAAGAGGATTAGTCTTTTTACAGAGATTAATCCTTTTTTTTATGCAATGAACAGAGTTGTTGGCGAAATGAAGTACTTAGCTGACCAGTCGCTCAAGTTAAGAAAATTTTATAACTAATAAAATTTTATATTAACCTTTATTAAACAAGCATATAAATAATTAGGATTAAAATAATTATTTATATGGAGGAGAATATGAGTAAGTACGGTAACATTAAGGAAATTATAAAATTTACAGGAACCTATATTTCTGTGTGTATAGGTTCAGGGTTTGCAACTGGGCAAGAAATAATGCAGTTTTTTTCAGCACATGGAATACTAAGTATTTTTTCTAGCTTAGTATGTATGATAATAATGGCTTATTGTGGAGCGAGTTTGTTAGCAATAGGTAAAGAAAATAATTTTAAATCAAGTAGTGATATATTTACATATTTATGTGGAAAATGGGTAGGGAGTTTTTTTAAAATATTTATGCCTGTATTTTTCTTATGCAGTTTTGTAGTTATGATATCTGGTGCTGGAGCTTCTATAAATCAATACTATGGTATAGAAAAAAATATAGGAGCCTTAATTTTAGCTATATTCACATTAGGTTCAGTTTTATTAGGAATAAATAAAGTAATTGATATATTAGGAAATATAGGACCGATAATAGCGATAGTAGCAATTGGTGTAGGTATTGTAACTGTAGCAAGAAACTATGAGATGCTTAGCAGTGCAAATGAAATAATTTCAACTTTAAATGTAACTAAAGCGGTAGGCAATTGGTGGATGACGGGAATTATATACAGTGGATTAAACTTAATAATAGCCACACCTTTTTTAGTGGGAGTAGGATCAACAGCTAAAAATAAAAAAAATTGCATATGGGGAGGAATTCTTGGAGGTGTAATTTTTATGATAGCAGCGATATCTTTAAATCTAGGAATTATTTCTGATATACAAAATGTGTATATAAAAGAAATACCGACACTATATATGGCTGATAAGATAGGGTCTGTAGTAGGTGTAATATTCTCTTTTATGCTTATAGCTGGGATTTACACAACCGCAGTACCTTTACTGTGGAGTATATGTACAAACTTCGCAGAAGAAAATAGCCGAAAATTTGTAACAATTGCTGTATTATGTTCAATATTAGGATTTGTAGGAGGTAGATTACCATTTTCTATGTTAGTAAACTTTATATATCCATTGGCTGGTTTGTTTGGAGTTGTAATAATAATATCTATATTTATTAAAAATTGTATTAAGCTAATTCGCTAACATACTCACATGTTAATTATATTTGAGATTGTAGATAGTGAAGCAGATATAATAATTGCTTTAACAGGAGAATAACTATGGATATACTATAAAAGACAAATAAACTATGGTAATATATTTACATAATTAAACAAAAGGAGAATATTTATGAAAAAACAATTAGAAATAGATTATTCATTTGGATATGTATATGATAAAAGTAAGTTAATAATAATGTATCCAGTAGGAACTAATGTTATGGACTTAGAAGAGTATGAAATGGAAGTAGAAGTAGCATTTTTAGAAGATGGAATAGAAACAGCCTTTGAAGAAAGTGATATAAAAGAAGCTAATGAAACCATGAAGCCTTTAGAAATGTTTTTAATGAAGCCTAATAAAATAATACCATTTGTAACTAGTATAAAGAATGAAGAAACTAAGGAAGAATTAACAAAACTTATGGATGAATTTGATGAAGAACATGAAATAAAAGAAAATTACATAAAAAAAGGATATGAAATAAAAGATGTATATCATGTTTTTCAAAATGTAGCTAGCTATGTACCTAAAGAAAACTTAGAAACTTTAAATATACTAAAAATAGAAAAAGCAAAGTTTGATATGGATAGTTTCTTAAAAACAATTAAAGAAAACTTAGATGAAGCTATAGAGACTAAAAAAATACCTGTATCTATGGTAAAAAGTGATATTGCAAATAGACTTTACATAAAAGCAGATAAAGGTGAGCCTAAAAATAAATATGTAGTATTTGCAGTAGATATAAATACTTACTCAAAAGGAATATTATGTGCAGATAAGAGTATTGTTGAAGATGAAGATGCTGATATGGGAGATTTAGAAATATTAGCGACTAGAGATGCTGGATACTTAATTGAGGAAAATGAAGGATACATAACTTTCAAAGTAGCAAATTATAATAGTGAAACTCCAAATAATCGTGAAATTGCCCAAATAGTTGATTATAGTGGTATATATAAGACTAAAATGATAGAATTTGTTAATAAATTTATAAAATAGTTTTAATATAATTAAGAAAAGCTCTCAGAAATGAGAGCTTAATTTATATTTTATCTAGTTCCATGAATTAATAATAAATATGCACTTCCAGCGGTAAATGTATTATCTCCATCCATCCTAGCAATAATAGATTTGTTATCGTATACAAAACCGTTTTCATCAACCTTACCAATAGGGTTATTATGAATAGGGTCATTATGAATTACTCCATTTTCATCAACTCTACCAATAGGATAATTAATCTTGTTATAAATTACTCCATTTTCATCAACCTTACCAACTGGACAATTATGATAGATGTGATTGTGAACCACATTATCAGAATCTAATCGTGCAATACTTCTTACATTATAAGGATATTTTACCATTTCTACCATAGAGAACACCCACCTTTGAGCAAAAAATTTATTGTTTTTTAATAAATTCTACAAATAAAAAAACAATCCTTTTAAAAATGATAAAAATACATAATACAGGAAAAGAATACAAAATTCATAATTCACACAAAGTAAAAGTAAAAAAATAAAATTAAGTTTAATAAAAAACATTGACAAAAATGTATAAAAATGTAATTATTAAAATAACAATTAAAATATTACTTTAAAATAGTACAGAGAGACTAAAAAGAAAAAAAATGGTTAAATTAATAGAAATAACTACTATCCTTTTATCTTTTTTGATAAAAGGATTTTTTTAAAGTGATAGATTTGGAGGTAGTGACATGAAATTTAAAAAGTTAGCAGCATTAGCAATGACAGCTGTAGTATCAACATCTCTATTAGTAGGGTGTTCAAACAAAGATGACAAAAAAGTAGAAGATGGTAAAAAGAAAATTACAATAGCTATGATAACAGATGTAGCTGGAGTAAATGACCAAAGTTTTAATCAAAGTGCATGGGAAGGTCTTGAAAAAGCTAAAGAGGAATTAGGGGTTAATGTTAAGTACTTAGAATCTAGACAAGATTCAGATTATGCAACTAATATAGAAACTTTAGTGGATGAAGAAGTTGATTTAATACTTGGAGTAGGAATGAAATTAGCTCCAGCTATAGAAGAAGGGGCTAAGCAATACCCAGATCAAAAATTCGTATTAGTAGATGAAGCTGCATCAGCAGAACTTACTAACGTAAAAAGTATATTATTTAATGCGCAAGAATCTGCTTACTTAGCAGGATTAGTTGCAGGGAAAATGACTAAAACAAATAATGTAGGATTTATAGGTGGAATGGAGTTACCAGTTATAGATACATTTAAATATGGATATATGGCAGGAGTAAAGGAAGCAAATCCAGAAGCTCAAATACAAACTCAATTTGCAAACTCATTTACAGATCAAGCTAAAGGTAAAGCTATAGCAGCTCAGATGTTTACAAAAGGTTCAGATATAGTATTTACAGCTGGTGGAGATGTTGGAACTGGTGCTATAGAAGCAGCTAAAGAAATGGGTAAATATTCAATCGGTGTCGATAGAGATCAAAGTAACGTAGCACCAGAAACAGTAATAACTTCAGCAATAAAAAGAGTTGATGTAGGTGTATTTGAAACAGTTAAAGAATTCGTAGAAGGTAAGTTTGCAGGTGGAAAAACTGTAGTTTATGGATTAGATCAAAATGCAGTAGGTATACCAGAGTCTACTAAAAACTTAGTAGATCAAGAAATAATAGACTATGTAAATGATGCAACTGAAAAATTAAAGAGTGGAGAATTAAAAGCTCCTAAGAATGAAGAAGAATATAATGCTATGGTAAAATAGTTAAAATAAAGTGATGTAGATAAAAATTATTATCTACATCTTTTTTTTGTTTAATTTTATATTATATAATTAATAATATTCATAGCTTGTAATTAAATTAGGCTGAATTGTTAAAACTAGAATTAAGATAAATTTTTAGATGAAAAATATAATAAGGAGTTTATTTGACTAAATGAAAATAAAAAAAGTATTTTATTATATAAATAATGTGAGTAAATAGAATGAGAGGTAATTAAAAATGGATAGTACAAAGGTTAAAGTTATTCCTTTAGGTGGGCTTGGGGAAATAGGCAAAAATATAACTGCAATAGAATATGAAGATGAAATAATTGTAATAGATTGTGGCATATCTTTTCCAGATGAAGATATGTACGGAATTGATTTAGTAATACCCGACATAAAGTATTTACTAGAAAATAAAGATAAGGTAAAAGGCTTATTTTTGACACATGGTCATGAAGATCATATAGGTGCAATTCCTTATATTTTAAAACAATTAAATATGACAGTGTACGGAACTAAGTTAACACTTGGGTTAGTAAAAAATAAATTAGAAGAGCATAAGATGGTATCAAAGACTAAACTAAGACCTGTTAGACCAGGAGATTCCATTAAACTTGAAAAAATAAAGGTTGAATTCATAAGAGTTACTCATAGTATAGCAGAATCTTGTGCACTGGCTATACACACACCTATAGGAATTATTTTACATACAGGAGATTTTAAAATAGACTATACGCCTATAGATGGTAGATTAATGGATTTAAGACGAATTTCAGCTTTAGGAAAAAAAGGCGTATTACTTTTGATGGCTGATAGCACCAATGTAGAAAGACATGGGCATTCTCTTTCGGAAAAGACAATAGGAGAAACCTTGATACGAATTTTATCAAATGCAAAAGGTAGAGTTATTGTAGCTACTTTTGCTTCAAATATTCATAGAATGCAACAAATTGCAAATGCCTCATTGATTTATGATAGAAAAATTGTGTTTAGTGGAAGAAGCATGCAGAATATATCACAAGTAGCAATGAAACTTGGATATCTTCATATACCAGAAGAATCTATAATAGAGATGGACCAAATAGGACAATATCCAAGTAATAAAATAACAATAATAACAACTGGTAGTCAAGGTGAACCAATGGCTGGGCTTTCTAGAATAGCATATGGATCACATAGAAATATATATATAGAACCTGATGATTTAGTTATAATATCGGCTTCTCCAATACCTGGAAATGATAAACTAGTATCTAGGATGATTAACCAATTATTTAGAAAAGGTGTAGAAGTAATTTATGAAGATTTAGAAGAAATACATGTATCAGGGCATGCTTATCAAGAAGAACTAAAATTAATTCATACTTTAGTTAAACCAAAATACTTTATGCCTGTTCATGGAGAGTATAGGCACTTAAAACATCATAGTGATTTAGCTGTTAAATTAGGTATGGATAAATCTGATGTGTTTACATTAGAAACTGGACAAGTACTTGAGATATCTAAAGACAAGGTTAATGCATCAAAAAAAGTTCACACAGGAGTAATATTTGTAGATGGAATAGGTGTTGGTGATGTAGGCAATATAGTTCTTAGAGATAGAAGAGATTTAGCGAGAGATGGTATGGTAACCATAGTTGTAGCTATAAATAAAGAAAGTTATAGTATAGTTTCAGGTCCAGACGTTATAACAAGAGGATTCATATATGCTAGAGAAGCAGAAGATTTAATAAATAAAATAAAAGAAATTTCAAAGCAAGAAATAGAAGCGTGCTTAAAGAATAATATTATGGAATGGCAAGTGTTAAAAAATAACGTAAAAAAGTCAGTAGAGCATCTTTTATACCATAAGACAAAGAGAAGACCAAGTGTGTTTACTATAATAATGGAAGTTTAGCAAAGATAAATAGAGATAGATTAAAATATAATCTATCTCTATCTTATTGTCACTAAAATACGTTGTGTTATACTTAATTAAAAGAACAAACACAGAATAGGGGTAGTCGAAATTGAGCAAATATATAGAATTTAATAATGTAAAAAAAATATATAAAATGGGACAAGTAGAAATTTCTGCTTTAAGCGGAGTAGATTTTTCTGTAGATAAAGGAGAATTTGTAATAGTTGCTGGTGCTAGTGGTGCAGGAAAAAGTACAGTATTAAATATTTTAGGAGGAATGGATATTCCTACTAGTGGAGATATAATTGTAGATGGAAGCAAAGTAAACAATTATTCAGATAAAGAATTAATTACATATAGGAGACATGATATAGGATTTGTATTCCAATTTTATAACTTAGTACAAAACCTAACAGCACGAGAAAATGTGGAATTAGCAACGCAAATTTGTAAAAATCCATTAAATATAGATGAAGTTATGGAAGCGGTTGGATTAAAAGATAGAGTTGACAACTTTCCAGCACAACTATCAGGTGGAGAGCAACAAAGGGTTGCAATAGCAAGAGCATTAGCTAAGAATCCAAAACTACTATTATGCGATGAGCCTACAGGTGCATTAGATTACAATACTGGGAAATCAATATTAAAACTTTTACAAGACACTTGTAGAAAAATGTCTATGACAGTAATAATAATTACCCACAATTTAGCGTTGACACCAATGGGAGATAAAGTTATAAAAGTAAAAAATGGAAGGATAGAAAGCATTACTATAAATGAAAATCCAGTTCCCGTAGAAAGGATTGAGTGGTAGTAATGAAAAACATGTTGTATAAAGACTTGTTTAGAGATATAAAAAATTCAAAGGGCAGATACTTATCAATTCTATGTATAGTAGCTTTAGGAGTTGCATTTTTTGCAGGTATAAAATCTGCTCCTATAGTGATGGAAACAACAGCAGATAAATATTACGATGATTATAATTTGATGGATATAAGAGTACTATCAACCTTGGGACTTACAAACAATGATGTGAAAGAATTAAAAAAAATTGATGAAATAGAGGGAATATTTCCTACATATTCAATAGATACAATAGTAAAAGAAAATGAACAAGAAAAAGTTGCTAAAATACATGCACTCCCATTAGAAGATATAAAAAGCAACAATAGCAAGGACTATATAAACAGAGTAAATGTAGTGGAAGGTAGGTTACCTTCAAAAACAGGAGAATGTGTAGTAGAGAAAAGTAAGATGGAAGGATTAAATTTAAAGGTAGGAGAAACTATAAATTTATATTCTGGAACTAGTGAAAATCTTAAAGATAAATTAAAAACTACTAAATATAAAGTAGTTGGTATTATAGAAACACCGTATTATCTTTCCTACGAAAAAGGAAGCAGTTCAATTGGAAATGGACGTATAAACGGAATAATTATGATACCGCAAGAAGACTTTGAAATGGATGCGTATAATGAGATTTTCCTAACATTGAAAGATGTAAAAAAAGTAAATTCCTACTCTGAAGAATACTCTAATAAAGTAGATAAGGCTTCAAATAAAATAGAAGATTTATCAAAAAGTAGAATAGAAGCTAGATATGATGAAGTTGTAGGAAAGGCAAATGAAGATTTAGAAAAAGGTAAAAAAGAGTTTAAAGATAAAAAAAGTGAAGTAAATAATAAATTAGAAAAAGCACAACAAGATTTAAATACTTATAATAGAAAAATAGTGATAGGAGAAAAAACGTTAAAAGATAAAAAAGACCAAGCAGAAAATCAAATAGCCAATGGAAAAGAAGCTATTTCCAAAGGCGAAAAAGATTTAGATAATGGATATAAACAATATGAAGATGGATTAAAAACTTTTAGTGAAAATAAATTATTAGCAAATCAACAGTTTGCAAAAGCAGAAAAAGAATTAGATGAAGCAAAAAAACAAATAGATTCCTTAAATAGTTTGATTTTATCTTTAGAAGAATCTAAAAATAATCCAAATTTAACTGAAGAAGAGAAAAATAATATAACTTTACAAATAGAAAAAAATAAACAACTTGTTGGAGGTATTAATAGTGCTTATCAACAAGGTACTTCAGAATTAGAAGCTAAGAAACAAGAATTGAATAATGCTGAAAATAAATTAATAGCTACAAAAATAACTTTAGATAAAAACAAAGAAAAACTCTTATCAGAAAAACAAAATTTAAGTTCAATGGAATTAAAATCAAAGCAAGAGTTTAGAAAAGCACAAAAAGACTTAACCGTGCAGAAAAATAAGATTAATGAAGCACAAAAACAATTAGATAATTCAAAAGTCAAAGCTGAAGATGAATTATTTGAAGCACAAAAAAAATTAGAGAAAGCTCAAGATAAAATTGATAAAATAGAAAAACCAGAATGGTATGTACTAGATAGAAATAGTAATTACTCATATGTAGAATATAAAACTTCAGCGGAAGGAATAGACAAAGTATCTAATGTATTTCCAGTATTTTTCTTTTGTGTAGCGGCTTTAGTTTGCTTAACTACTATGACAAGAATGGTAGATGAACAAAGAATAAATATAGGTACCTTGAAAGCGTTGGGGTATACAACTCTTCAAATCGCTAAAAAATACATACTTTATGCACTAAGTGCAAGTTTACTAGGGAGTATAATTGGTTCGATTATAGGTTGTATTCTATTCCCAAGTATAGTTTTTAATGCTTATGGAATTATGTACACTTTACCGCCTATAAAATTGGTATTTGATGCCAAAATAATAATAACAGTAACTATTGTAGCTGTAGGTATCAATACGATTGCAACAATTTTTGCTTGTTATAATGAAGTAAGAGAAACACCATCAGTTTTAATGAGACCAAAGTCTCCAAAGTTAGGTAAGAGAATACTATTAGAAAGAATACCTTTTATTTGGAATAAGATAGGATTTATAGGAAAAGTTACATTAAGAAATATATTTAGATACAAAAAAAGATTTTTAATGACAGTTTTAGGAATTGCAGGATGTAGTGCATTAATATTAACTGGTTTAGGAATACAAGATTCAATTCAAGTAATTGTAGATGGACAATTTGGAAGTATATTTAAGTATGATATGTCTACAAATTTTAAAAATGATATAAAGCCAAGTGATTTTAAAAATATAGATAATTACTTATCTAAAGAAAGTAAAATTGAAGATTATCAAATCATAGGTAGTGAAAATGGAAAAATAGCTAAGGAAAAAGGTAGAGAAGATATCACTATTTTATCTCCTGAAGATAGAATTAAGATGGAAAAACTTATACATCTTAAAGAGAGAACTAGTCAAAATCCAATTAAATTAGAAAAACAAGGTATTGTTGTAAGTGAAAAAGTAGCTAAACTATTAAATGTAAAAATTAATGATGAAGTTCAACTTATAAATAGTAAAGATAAAAAAGCAACTGCAAAAGTTATAGGTATTGCAGAAAATTACGTAGGAAACTATGCATATATAAGTAAAGAATATTATAAAGAAATATTTAATAGAGATATATCTTATAATGGTGTAATAGCAACAATTAATGATAAAACTAAACAAGGAGAAGACTATATAGCTAAAAAACTAATGGAAAAGACAGGAACAAGTTCAGTAAACTTTAATACTGAGCTAAGGCAAAGTTTTAAAAATACTATAAAAAGTTTAAACTATGTAGTTTTAGTAATGACATTGTCGGCTGGAGTTCTAGCCTTTGTTGTATTATATAATCTTACTAATGTAAATATATCGGAGAGAATTAGGGAGATAGCGACTATAAAAGTTTTAGGATTTTACGATAAGGAAGTTTCTGCATATATATATAGAGAAAATATAGTTCTTACTATAATAGGAGCTATAGTTGGATTAGGGCTAGGTGCAGTGTTACATCAATTTGTAATGGTTACACTAGAACCTTCAAATTTAATGTTTGGAAGAATTATACAAATAAGAAGTTGTTTTATAGCATTCACATTAACCGTTATTTTAGGATTTATAGTAAATTTTGCTATGTATTATAAATTAAAAAGAGTAAAAATGGTTGAATCCTTGAAATCTGTAGATTAGTAATGAAATTTGAAGCTAAAAAGTAATATCAAAAAAAGAACATGCCTCATAGTATAGTTTAGGAGTAAAAACTCCACAAATTAACACAACAGGGGGGTAACAAAATGTTAGACAGATTATTTGGAGAAGGTGGATTTGGTGGAGGTATATGGATAATAGTTTTATTCTTCTTATTCTTAGCTTTCCAAGATTGTTGGTCAGAAATTGAAATATGTGATTGGATTCCATTCTTAATACTATTATTAATAGTTTGTGGATGCGGAGATATGTTTGATGGCTGTGGTTGCTAACTAATAATTAGGAAGCACCATAATCATATTAAAAATATGATTATGGTGCTTTTATTTTACATAAACTATATATAAGTTTGCGAATAAATATTGAAAAGGATATTGAAATATTTATAAGCAGAAGGTATAATGTAATCTTGGAGTGAAAACAAACGAAAAAAGTAACGTTAGATTACTAAGTAGGAATTTTACTCTAAATAAATATAAATATACGGTTATCAAAAAGTAAATAATTTAGAGAGGTGCAAATATGAAGATAGGATTTGATCACAAAAAATATCTAGAAGAGCAATCAAAGTACATCTTAGAGAGAGTAAATAACTTTGATAAGCTTTACTTGGAATTCGGAGGAAAGTTAATCGGAGACTTACATGCGAAGAGAGTGCTTCCTGGATTTGATGAAAATGCAAAAATAAAAGTGCTACAACATATGAAAGAAAAAGTTGAAGTAGTTATATGTGTTTATGCAGGAGACATCGAAAGAAACAAAATAAGAGGCGACTTTGGAATAACTTACGACATGGAAGTTTTAAGACTAATTGACGATTTAAGAAAATACGAGTTAGATGTAAATAGTGTTGTAATAACTAGATTTGAAGGACAACCTGCTACTACAGTATTTATAAATAAATTAGAACGTAGAGGAATAAAAGTTTACAAACATGCTCCTACAAAAGGATATCCGACTGATGTAGAAACTATAGTTAGTGATGAAGGATATGGTGCAAATCCATACATAGAAACTACTAAGCCAATAGTTGTTGTAACAGCTCCAGGACCAAACAGTGGTAAATTAGGAACTTGTTTAAGTCAGTTATACCATGAAAATAAAAGAGGTAATGCTGTTGGATACTCAAAATTTGAGACTTTCCCAGTGTGGAATGTACCTTTAAAGCATGCTTTAAACATAGCTTATGAAGCAGCTACAGTAGATTTAAAGGATGTCAATATGATAGATTCATTCCATCTTGAAAAATATGGTGAAATGTCAGTAAACTACAATAGAGATTTAGAATTATTCCCAGTTCTTAAGAAAATAATAGAAAAAATAACAGGAAAAGAATCTATATATCAATCACCAACAGATATGGGTGTTAATAGAGTGGGATACGGTATAATAGACGATGAAGTTGTTGCAAAAGCATCAAGACAAGAAATAATCAGAAGATATTTCAAAACTTCTTGTGAGTACAAAAAAGGTCAAGTAGACAAAGGTGCTTATGAAAGAATTCAAATGATAATGGAAGAGCTTAATTTAAAGCCTGAAGATAGAACGGTTGTTATACCTGCAAGAGAGTATAGCAATAAATTAAAAGAAAATGCTAACAAAAATGATGTATGCCCAGTTGTAGCATTAGAGTTACCTGATGGAACGATATTAACAGGTAAAGGAACGGATTTAATGAATGCAAGTGCTGCAGCTACATTAAATGCAATAAAACACTTAGCAAATATAGGTGATGAAATACACTTAATATCACCAGCAATATTAGAGCCGATTGTAAATTTAAAAACTAAGACATTAGCAAGTAGAACACCAGAGTTAAGTTGCGAAGAAATATTAACTGCACTTAGTATATGTGCTGTAACAAACCCAACTGCTCAAGCGGTAATTGATAAATTACCTTTATTAAAAGGTTCTCAAGCTCATTCAACTACAATATTAAGTAAGAATGATGAACAAACATTTAGAGAACTTGGTATAGATGTTACATGTGATCCTCAATATCCATCACAAAATCTTTACTATGCTAACTAGTAAGAACTTTTACTAATAAAAAAACAGAAAATATAAGACCATATTACCGGCGGGGTAGTATGGTCTTTCTTATATAAAATTATATAATCTTAAAAATAAATATAAATATACGGTTACCAAGACTTAAAATAACTTAGTTCCTTGGAATATCTATTTTAAATGTTTTTTTAGAATTTGGCAATAGATTTTTGAAAAAAAGTTAAAATAGAGTAAAAAACTGGATTATAATAAATAGAGAATATTAATGTAAGTAAAAGTATGCAAATACTGAGTATAGGTAAAATGAAATATTTATATACTAGAATTAAAAAGAGGTGATGAGCATAGAGGACAATAAAAGAATAATTCATATAGATATGGATGCGTTTTACGCTTCAGTAGAGCAAAGAGATAATCCAAAATATAAGCAAGAGGATATTAGAATTAACATATATAATTTGGTAAAAAATCTTGAAAATACACATAAAAAAATAAGACTTTTAGGCGTAACGGTATCAAATTTAATAGATAAAAAAAATGAATGCACAAACATAACTATATTTGAATATATAGATAATATAAAGAGATAAAAAATGTTAAACACATAGTAAAAAATCCATGCAGTAGTTATATAACTACTGCATGGATTTTTTAGGTAATAGAGTAATGAGAGTCATTTTTAAAAGAAATTATATATATATTAGGAGGGAGAATCATGGAATTAAATTCTTATAAAAAAGTAAAGCAAGTATTATGGATAATTTTATTTGCAAACTTTGGAGTAGCATTATTGAAAATAATTATTGGCATGTCTATAAAAAGTGCTAGTATGATAGCCGATGGATTTCATTCTATATCAGATGGTTCATCTAATATTGTGGGATTAATAGGCATAAGTATAGCATCAAAACCTCATGATAAAGACCATCCCTATGGTCATAAAAAGTACGAAGTAATGTGTAGTATGTTTATTGGAGCGATGCTAGTTTTTGTAGCTGGAAAAATAATTTTAGATTCGGTAGATAGATTTAAGCATCCAGTAACGCCTTCAATAACAATTGAAAGTTTAATAGTATTACTAATTACTTTAGCAATAAATATTTTTGTCTGCACTTATGAAAGTAGAATAGGTAAGAAACTAAATAGCTATATACTTATATCAGATTCTATGCATACAAGGAGTGACATATTTGTTTCAGTAGGTGTTTTAGCAACCCTAGTAGGAATTAAAATGGGCTTACCTGCAATTATAGATCCAATAACATCATTGATAGTTTCTGGATTTATACTTCACTCTGCATATGAAATATTTAAAGAATCTACAGGTATCTTGGTGGATCAAGCCATAGTGGATGAAGAAATTATAAAAGTTATAGTGGAAGAATTTGAAGAAGTTAAAGATGTACATGATATTAGAAGTAGGGGCAGTCAAAATGACATTCATATTGATATGCATGTATTAGTTAATCCAAATATAAGTGTTGAAAAATCACATACTTTAACCGATGAAATTGAAATAAAAATACAAAATAAGGTTAATAAAAATGCTCAAGTTATAGTCCATATAGAACCATTTTATGGTGAATATACTGAATAGTAATAATATAGAAATAAGGAGTGAAGTATTCACTCCTTATTTCTATATCTAAATTACTCCATAAGAATTTCTTCTAAAGCTTCTTTATCTAAGATTTTTATGAAATCTTTAGAGTAGTCTATGAGGCCGTTATTTTTCATATTTATAAGCTCTCGGGATAAAGAAGGTCTAGGCACACCTAAAGTTTCAGATAGTTTTTGCTTAGTCATGTTGATTTTTATAAAGGGTGTTTCTTGAAGTTTATATTCAGTAAGTAAGTAGTTGCTTATCTTTTGCCTAATACTTGAAAGAGACAGGGTTGTAATAGATTTATTAAGAGTCATAATCTTATTAGTTAAATCATTTAAAAACATTTCTAAAAAATCAGGATGTACAGTACAAAAATTTATAAAATCATTCTTTTCTATAAACATTATTTCGCTAGGGTTTGAAGAAATTACTGTAGCTGGATATATACGTGCGTTTGAAAATGCAATAATTTCTCCAAAAAGTTGACCAGTATTTAAGGATGAAATATGAACAACATTATTACTTGTTAAAACCCTTTTTATATCTATACTTCCATCTAAAATTAAGCCCACACTTTTACAGGGAGAACACTCTAATGCTATAATTTCATTTTTTGAAAATTTATTTATAGTATAATTAGATCCTTGAAAAAAACTTATTATTTCATCTTTACTTTTATTTTTAAACATAACTCACCTAATTTCATTTAATGTTTAACAATGCTTTTAAATTAATATACCCAAAAAAAAATAAGAAAAACTAAAAAATATAACGGGAATATAAATTTGCGATAAAAATAAGTTAAAAAAAGGAAATTAATACTTGATAAACTTACTTAAATAATATACTATATATAGTGTAAAAGATAAGGCGACATAGCCAAGTGGTAAGGCAGTGGACTGCAACTCCTTGATCCCCAGTTCAAATCTGGGTGTCGCCTCCAATATCTGCTGGTGTGGCTCAACGGTAGAGCAGCTGACTTGTAATCAGCAGGTTGTAGGTTCGATTCCTATCACCAGCTCCAATTTAAAAATAACTTTAATCAAGAATTGATTAAAGTTATTTTTTTTTGTACTATTTATCCTTATAAAAAATAATAATATAGTGAAATTATTTAAGTGTAAAATATTTATATCTTAAAGAATATATAGTATAATATATAAAGCTATAATTAACTAATTAAGAGTTTGTAAAATTATGAAAGTAGTTAGTCTATGAAATAATAAACATAAAAATTTCATCAAGAAGGAGTGATAAAATGAGCAATTCAAATACTGATTTAGGAAGAGATAATATTGCTAAACTTATATTTAAGTTAGCAACTCCTGCAATTATTGCACAAATGGTAAATGTTTTATACAACATAGTAGATAGAATATTTATCGGTAGGATGCAAGGTGGAGATTTAGCTATGGCTGGTGTGGGGGTAGCATTCCCGATTATTATCATTATAACAGCATTCAGCGGATTAGTAGGGATGGGCGGAGCGCCATTAGCTGCTATAAAAATGGGAGAGAAAGATGATGAAGGCGCAGAAAAAATAATGAGTAACAGTTTCTCCATGTTATTAATATTAGCAGCTATATTAACAATTGGGTTCTCAATATTCAAAGAACCTATATTATGGGCATTTGGAGCAAGTGATGCTACAATAGGATATGCTTTAGATTATGTAGGAATATATGTACTTGGAACTGTGTTTGTTCAAATCGCATTAGGTATGAATCCTTATATAAATACACAAGGTTTTGCAAAAATAGGAATGATGACAGTTACTATAGGTGCTGTAATAAATATAGTATTAGATCCTATATTAATATTTGGATTAGATATGGGTGTTAAGGGAGCAGCTTTTGCAACTATAATAGCTCAAGCGGTATCTGCAATATGGGTATTAAAGTTTTTATATGGAAAGAATAGTAGATTAAAAATAAGAAAGAAATTCTTGAGACCACAAAAGAAAATTATACTTCCGATATTAGCACTAGGTGTTGCACCATTTATAATGCAATCTACTGAAAGCATAGTTTTAATATCGTTAAATAGTCAATTATCGAAATATGGTGGAGACTTAGCTATAGGCGCAATGACTATAATGAGTAGTGTAATGCAAATAGTATTACTTCCAACAATGGGACTAACTCAGGGAGCACAGCCTATAATAAGTTATAACTATGGTGCTAAGCAAATGGATAGGGTTAAAAAAACATTTAAGTTATGTCTAGTATTATGCTTTGGATATACATTCGTAATATGTTCTGCGATTATGATAATGCCACAAGCATTCGTAAGTATATTTAATAATGATCCAGCTTTAATGGAAATAACTACAAGTAGTATGAAAATATACTTTGCAGGCATGTTTATATTTGGGATACAAATAGCTTGTCAGCAAACATTCTTATCTTTAGGACAAGCAAAAATATCTCTAGTATTAGCACTACTTAGAAAGATGATATTATTAGTACCATTAATATTTATATTACCAACATTTATAGATAATGGATTATTTGCAGTATTATTAGCAGAACCTATAGCAGATGTAGTAGCAGCACTTACTACTATAACATGCTTTACTATATTCTATAAGAAGACTTTATCTGTAACAGACAGCAGTAGTAGTGTTATAGAAAAGAAAGTAAGTAATAATTAATTAACATTTTAGAGTGTAGACACTGTCTACACTCTTTTGATTTTCTATAAATTATTAGGGTATTATAATAAATATATAGATAAATGACAAACAAAGAAAGAAAGGCTAAGATATGAATTATAAAACCGTAGTAGAAGCTAAATTTATAGAAAGACCAAATAGATTTATAGCATATTGTGAAGTAAATGATAGTATTGAAAAAGTACATGTAAAAAATACAGGAAGATGTAAAGAATTATTAATTCCAAATTGTACAGTGTATTTAGAAGAAAGTGATAATCCAAATAGAAAAACGAAATTCTCATTAATAGCAGTTCAAAAGGGAAATAGACTCATTAATATGGACTCACAAGTTCCAAATAAAGTAGTTCAAGAAGCATTAATAAATAAAACTATAATTTTACCAGATCTAGAAGAAGAAATAATTTTTATTAAACCAGAAAAAACTTATGGAAATTCAAGGTTTGATATATATTTAGAAACGAAAAATAAAAAAGTATTTATAGAAATAAAAGGAGTAACTCTTGAAGAAAATAATATAGTACTGTTTCCAGATGCTAAAACTGAAAGAGGAGTAAAGCACGTAAAGGAACTTATTGAAGCGAAAAAAGAAGGTTACTATTGTTATGTAATATTTGTAGTTCAAATGAAAGATGTACTTTATTTTACTCCTAATAAGAAAATGCATAAAGAATTAGCAGAGATATTAATAGAAGCAGAAGATAATGGAGTAAACATATTAGCATATGATAGCAATATAACTCCAAGCTCTATAGAAATAAATAAAAAAGTAGAAGTGATTTTAGAAAAATGAATTTTACAGTAGAAATGTTGTAAGAAAAATATAAGTATTTTAAAGATTAGTGGTATAATATTTGTATGTGAATAATCATTAAAAATGAAAGGATGAATAATTATGACAAACGATTTATCTATGCAAGAATTACTAGACCAACAAGAGCAAGAGTTAAGCAAGGTGAAGGTTGGACAAACTATAACAGGTAAAATAATAAGAGTGAATAATGAAGGTCTTTTTTTAGACTTAAACTATGGATTTGATGGAATCATAAAAATAGAAGAATTAAATTTACCAAAAGGTAAATATGCAAGTGAAGTGTATAACGTAGGAGATGAAGTAACTGCTATAATAACTAAAGTTTATCATAAAGATGGGGTAGTTCAATTATCTAAATTAAAGTTAGATGCTAAAAATGATTTTGCAGAATTAGAAAAGGCTTACAATGAGCATAGAATAATAACTGTAAACGTTATTAAGAACATAGAAAGAGGAGTATTTGCTTCTTACAAAACTACAGACTTATTTATACCAATATCTCAACTTGATACTAAATTTGTACAAGATACAAAAGGATATGTAGGTAAAAACTTAGAAGTATACATAAAAGAATTAGATACTAAGAAAAATAGATTTGTTGCAACTCACAGAGATGTTTTACAAGAGCGTTTAGATAAAGAAAGAGAAGAAAGAAGAATAAGAATTCAAGAAGAAAAACAAGTAGCAAAAGCGAAAGCAAAAGCTGAAAAAGAAGCTCATATAGCAAAGGTTAAATCAGAAAAAGAAACTTTATTCAACTCTTTAGAAGCAGGACAAAAAAGAGAAGGTAAAGTAACTAAAATAATGCCTTATGGTGCATTTGTTGACATCGGAGGATTAGAAGGATTAGTTCACTTAAACAACTTATCTTGGGAAAGAGTTGAAAAAGTAGAAGATATGTTATCAGAAGGACAAGAAGTAGAAGTTTATGTACTAGATGTAGACCAAGAAACTAAGAAGGTAGCATTAGCATTAAAAGACATAAACAATGACCCATGGGAATTAATAGCTAAAGAAATTCAAGTAGAAGATATAGTAACTGGAAAAGTTGTTAGAACTATAGAAAAGGGTGCTATAGTTGAATTAAGAGAAGGTGTTCAAGCATTCTTACCTATATCTGAATTAAGTGAAGAAAGAGTAGTTAAAGTTACTAGTGTTGTTAACGTAGGTGAAGAAATTAGTGCTATGATAATAGAGTTCAAGCCAAAAAACAGAAGACTGATATTATCTATAAAAGAAGCAACTAGAGAACCAGAAGAAGATTACTCACAATTCTTAGAAGTTGAAGAATCTTTAGGAAGTTTAGGAGATTTATTCAAGGATAAATTTAAAAAATTACAAAAATAATATATATAAATAAGCCATATTGATTTTATCAATATGGCTTTAATTCGTATATCAATTGCAGGAGGACAAATATGAAAGCTTTAATAGATTTACACACTCATACAATAGTAAGTGGACATGCATATAGTACAGTTCAAGAAAATATACAAGCAGCAATTAAGCAAGGGTTAAAATACCTAGGGCTGTCAGATCATGCTCCAGAGATGCCCGGAGGACCTCATCCTTTTTATTTTCATAATTTACACTGTATACCAAGAGAAGTTGATGGTCTAAAGATACTTAGAGGTATAGAAGTAAATATTATGGACTATGATGGAAATACAGATGTAGAAGATGATATGTTAAAACATATAGATTATGCAATTGCATCTCTTCACCCACCGTGCATAGATGCGGGAACAAAAGCACAAAATACTAATGCAATACTTAAAGTTATGGATAAGAGCAAGGTTAAAATAATAGGACATTTAGATGATAGTAGATATGAAATAGATTATGAGCCTATTATTAAAAAAGCTAAGGAGAAGAATATTTTCTTAGAAATTAATAACTCATCTTTAAAACCAAATACTTTTAGAGAAGGAGCATGGAAAAATGTAGCTACTATGCTTAATTTATGTAAGGAGCATAAAGTCAAAGTAATACTAGGAACAGATTCTCATATATCTTATGATATAGGTAAATTTCCTTTTGCAGAAAAGATAATAGAAGACTTACAATTCCCAAAAGAACTAGTAATAAACTACAATGAAGATCAAATCATAGAATTTTTTGACATAGAAAATTTGAGATGAGGTGCTAAAATTGAATTATAAAGTTAACAAAAAGCAAAACGCAAGTAAATCTTGTGTGGTATGTGGAATAGAGAATGATTTAGGATTAAAAACTAGTTTTTATGAATTAGAAAATGGTGAACTCGTAGCCATTTGTAATACTAAAGATTGGCATCAAAGCTATCCAGGCAGAGTTCATGGGGGTATGTCTGCAGCACTACTAGATGAAACTATAGGTAGAGCTGTAAGTATAAATGACGATACAACCTGGGGAGTGACTGTATCATTAGAGTTAAAATACAAAAAACCAGTGCCTACAAATTGTGAAATAAAAATTGTTGGAAGAATCACTAGCGAAAATCGAAAGTTGTTTGAAGGCAGTGGAGAAATTTATTTGCCAAATGGAGAAGTAGCCGTAACAGCTACAGGAAAGTATATGAAAATGAAGGCAGAAAAAATTACTGAGGATGGACTAGATGAATCAGAATGGTTTTATACAGAAGATGAAGAAGAAATAGAATGTATAGAATTACCATATTAAAAAAACACTAAATTTATAATTTAGTGTTTTTTTATGTTAATAGGGAATTATACATATTAAATTATTTATTTTAGAATAAATATCATATAAAAAAAATTTTCTAAAACATTTTATACTTAAAACCATATAATGTTTTTAAGTATAAAATTATCAAAATGATAATAATGAAAAAAAAGTATATATTAAAAAAATTTTAAAATTGCATAACAGTAAATGTGTTGTTATTATTAATACTAAATACTGAAAATTATGAAAATAAAAATAAGGAGGAGGAAAATAGATGAGTAAAAAATTATTCATTCCTGGACCTATAGAAGTTAGAGAAGATGTTTTACAAAAAATGTCTACTCAAATTATAGGTCATAGAGGAAAAGATGCATCACAACTTCAACAAAATATAAGCAATAAGTTACAAGAATTATTCTACACAAAAAACACAATACTTTTATCTACATCATCAGGCTCAGGGCTAATGGAAGGATCCATACGCTCCTGTACATCCCAAAAAGCAGCTGTATTTTCCTCCGGATCCTTTGGAGATAGATGGTACAAAATGGCTGCTGCAAACAATGTACCTGCAGATGTGTTTAAAGTAGAATTGGGAAAAGCAATAGAATCAGAAATGGTCGAAAAGGTGCTCTCTACCGGAAACTATGATTTAATAACTGTAACCCACAATGAAACTTCCACAGGGATTAGAAATCCAATTGAAGAAATTGGAGAAGTGGTAAAAAAATATAATGATATAGTATATTGTGTGGATGCAGTGAGTTCAGCTGGTGGAATAAAAATAGAAGTAGACAAAATAGGAATTGATATATGTATAACGTCAGTCCAAAAAGCAATAGGGCTACCACCAGGAATGGCAATATGTACATTGTCAGATAAAGCAGTAAATAGAGCAAAAAAAGTACCTTTCCGAGGATTATATTTCGATTTATTAGAAATGTATGAATATTTTATCCAAAAAAACTTCCAATACCCTTCAACCCCATCTCTTTCGCATATGTTTGCGCTCGATTACCAATTAGATAGAATTTTAAAAGAAGGCCTAGATAATAGATTTAAAAGACATGAAGATATGGCTAGATTAGTTAGAAACTGGGCTAAACAACATTTCCAAATATTTACCGATGAAAATTATTTATCAAATACTCTTACAGTTATAAAAAACACACAAGGCATAAGTGTAGCCAATTTGAATGAAAAACTTCAAAGTAGAGGTTTTGAAATTGCAAACGGCTATGGAAATTTAAAAGAAGAGACTTTTAGAATTTCTCACATGGGAGATTATGAAATTGAGGATATAAAAATTTTATTGAAAAATATAGATGACATTTTAGGATTTTATAAATAGGTATGCTATTTAAGAGAATAATACTGGGCTAAAACATAAATTGGAGGTTTAAGTAATATGTTTAATATATTGGTTACAGATGAAATTGAGAAGAAAGCTATAGATAGATTGAGAGAGTTAGATTTTAATGTTGTAGAAAAACATTGCAAACCAGAAGCTTTAGGTGAAAAATTAAAGTATTTTGATGCAGTAATAACACGAGCATCTACTACTATTACAAAAGAAATAATAGATAAAGCATATGAAGGAAAAAAATTAAAATTGATATTAAGAGCAGGTGTAGGTGTTGATAATATAGAGATTGAATATGCAAATAAAAAAGGGATAAAAGTAATAAATACACCCCTTGCCAGCACTATATCTGTAGCAGAACTTACTATAGGTCAAATTATTACCATTGCTAGATTTATAAATTTATCAAATGTTACAATGAGAGATGGAAAATGGGAGAAAAAACACTACAAAGGAATAGAAATTTACGGAAAGACACTAGGTATAATAGGTCTGGGAAGAATAGGAAAAGAAGTTGCAAAAAGAGCAGAAGCCCTAGGTATGAAAGTTATATATTATGATATCTTAGGCAAAATGGATGGCTACGGAAAATATAAATTCTGTAACATGGAGGAAACATTAAAAAATGCTGATTTTGTAACTTTACACACACCTTATGACCCAGAAAGAGGATTTTTAATTACAGAGAAAGAAATTGAAAAGATGAAGGAAGGTTCATATTTAATAAATTATGCGAGAGGAGGATTAGTTAGAGAAAAAGATTTATTAAAGGCATTAAATAATGGAAAAATAGCTGGTGCAGCGCTTGATGTTTATGAGGCAGAACCGACTCCAAATATGGATTTAATAAATCATCCTAGAGTTTCTTCTACTCCTCATATTGGAGCTTCAACTAAAGAGGCTCAAGCAAAAATAGGAGATGAAATAGTTAATATTATTACAGATTTTTTCTGTGAAGATGATTCTATAAACCTTGCTTTATAAAATTATAAAACTAATAATAGATAAAAATTAGGGAGGGCTAATTATGGCTACAATAAAACCATTTAAGGCAATTAGACCAAATGAAGAAGTTGCTCATAAAGTAGCAGCACTACCATACGACGTGATGAATAGCAAAGAAGCAAAGTTAATAGCAAATAACAATCCATATTCATTTTTGCATATAGATAAATCGGAGATAGATTTGGAAGACAATATAAATGAATATGATGAAAAAGTATACTTAAAAGCGAGAGAAAATTTAGATAGATTTAGAAAAGAAGAAATTTTGATTAAAGAAGAAAGTGATTGCTTTTATATATACAAGCAAGTAATGAATGATAGGCCACAGACTGGTATAGTAGCTTGTGTTTCAGTTGAAGAAAGTTTAAATGGCGTAATAAAAAAACATGAATATACAAAACCAGATAAAGAAAAAGACAGAACTAATCACATTAGATATTGCAATGCCAATACAGGAACAATTTTAGTGACGTATAAAGCTAAAGAAACTATAAATAATATAATAAATAAATATATTGTAGAACATAATCCTTTATATGATTTCACAACAGAAGATGATATACAACATACAATATGGAAGGTAGGAGAAGAACAAATTGTAAATAATTTAGTCAAAGAGTTTGAAAGTATTCCTTATCTTTATATTGCAGATGGTCATCATCGAAGTGCTTCTGCAGAAAATATAGCAAAAGAAAAGAAAAAAGAAAATATAAATTATACTGGTGATGAAGAATTTAACTACTACACAGCGATGATTGCTCCAGATAAAGAATTAATGATACTGGATTATAATAGAGTAATAAAGGACTTAAATGGATTAACAGAAGAGAAATTTATAGAAAAAATAAAAGAAAATTTTGCAGTAAGACAAATTAAAGAAGAAAATTATAAGCCTAATGCAAAAGGTAAAATAGGTATGTATCTAAAAAATCAATGGTATGAAATAGAAGTAGATGAAAGTAAAAGAGATAAAGAGGATGTGGTGAAGTCTTTAGATATTTCTATACTTCAGGATAATATAATAACACCTATTTTAGGAATAACTAATCCTAAATCAGACAAAAGAATAGATTTTGTAGGAGCAACTAAATAGTTGTCAAAAATATACGCAAGTATACTTTAAGGTATACAAATATATTTTTGTTAATAAAAAGCTCCCTACATTCGTAAAGAGTGTAGAGTGGTAGATAAATCTACCTAAAACTCCTTTAATTGCTGGAAGTTCCTAAAGCTAACTAAACCACAGCATAATCATGAAATATGGATAGGTGTGACGGTTACGAAAGTAGAAAAAATTAGTTAGATAGCATAAGGTTAAATCCTAAGTGTTTATATAATGGATAATCAGCAGCGAAGTCCCGAATAGGGAAACGTTCAACGACTAGAGATAATCTCGTACCTGCAAGTGTGGGGAAATGGGGAGCACCTAATTATTTAGGTGGTGATATAGTCTGTGCTTATGTGAAAGCATAAGAAGTTCATAAGAGAACTGATTAGGAGTAACGAACCTAATTGAACACTCTAAAAATATATATAAATAAAAGAATAATTCGAGAAGTATTACAAATAATATTAATATCTAATGACCAGTAAGGGTAAATCACTTGTGGAGCTTTTATTGCACTCATAGCGAGGCGTTAGAGATTGCAAGAAAATATTATTTTAAAATACGGTTGTAGGATAAGTTTGAATAATTAAACTAACTGGTACAACCAAGGCTTAAAACTATCAAAAAATAGAAAAAGTGCGAACTATCTAATAAATTTATATTAATTTACTTAATATGAGTACATTTGTATATGTTTTTAGAACCAGGAATAAGAGGGCTTAAAGAACTAGAAAAAAGAGTTAGTGAAGAGATGAAAGTAGCCTTTGCAATGTACCCGACTAGTATAGAAGAATTAATGAATGTAGCAGATGCAAATCAGATAATGCCAGCAAAATCAACGTGGTTTGAGCCGAAGGTAAGATGTGGATTATTTTTACATGAATTAGATTAATTATATATAATATTGAGTATAAAAATACCCTATAAACATATCACTTTGTTCATAGGGTATTTTTATATTTATATATCTTAACTTAATTTACTAATTAATATTAAGCAACTATAGTTGATTTTTCTTGTTGTAATTTTGCTATTTTTTCTTTGTTTACCTTAGACATACCTATAGAAGCTATAGTTAAAGAACTGTAACATACAACTATAAATGCAAATATAGACCACCAAGCAACTCCGTATCCCATTTTATCAACTAATAATCCGAATACAGATGAACCAGCTGCAAATCCTACAGCGAAGAAGATTTGAACTACACCAAGTATAGCACCGAATTCTTTTTTTCCGAAGAATGCACCTACTAATAATGAAGGCCCCATCATGTAAGCGAATACTGATAAACCTTTTAATGCGGCGAATACTTGAGCTAATATTGGCATATCTTTTGCAAATATTAATGCTAAACATGAAGTTCCAGCTAATACTGCTGCAACTAGAAGTCCTTTAGTTATACCTAACTTGTCGAATATTACTCCGCCAAATAAATTTCCACCTAAAGAACATAATGCAAATATAGAACCAACCATACCAACTATCATTGGATCAATTTTCAAATGAACTTTTAAGTATGCAGGATATTGAACTGCTAATGCAGATACGTACATACCTAAGAAGAATAAACCTAAAGCAAATACCCAGAAGAATTTGACATTTTTAGCTTCTTTAAAAGTATAACCCCAATCAACTGAAACTTGGCTTTGATTATTTTCTTTTTTATTTTGCTTCTTTTTACCTTTAACTATTTCGCTATCATTCTTAGGCATTCTTAAGAACAATAGTGTTATTGGTATACCTACTAATAATGATAATACACCGAACATTAAGTAAGACTTAGATGCACCGTTTGTTGCTAATGAATATGCTGTCATTTGTTGAAGGAATATATTACCTATAGAACCTCCAGCAAAAGCAAGTCCCATTGCTTTACCTTTAGATAAATCATCAAACCATCCGTTTATTAATAAAGGAACCCCTATTGAAGATATAGCAGCTGTACCAACTTGAACTATACCAGAAACCGCGTAGAATTGCCATAATTCTTGACACATAGAGAATGCTAAGAATCCTCCACCAGAAAGTATACAACCTAATAAATACATAACTTTTGTATTTATTTTATTAAACATTATACCAATAAATGGTGATGCTACTGCAGAAACTACTGTACCTAATGTGAAGATTAATGAGAATCCAGCTAATGTAAAACCATTTTCTTCAACTACGTAACTTACAAATTGTGGTTGGATGTTTGCAGCAACACCAAATGGTATAGCTTGTATAAGCATACATGCAACCACTATTAACCAACCAGTAGCGAATTTTTTCTTGTTTTCATTCAAAGTATTCATAATTATAAGTTCTCCTTAACTTTTTATATATTTTATTTTGTAAAAAATTGTAAGTAAATCTAGCTTTAAAACAAAGGAATACGTTACACAATATATAATATCATATAAAAAATAAGAAAATAAATAATCGACCGTGAAGAAAAATGAATAAAAATGAATAATTGAATAAAAAAAAATCAAATAAATCAAACAAATCAATATGTTTTTATTTAAAATTAGATTATACTTAAAAAGTACTAAATATAATTAATAACTAATCGAAATAATAAGTTAAAATAAGTTAATAGGTAGTATATAAATATTAAATAATAATATCTATTTTTAATGAGAATTAAAGGAGAGTGAAGAAAAGCATGAAAAATATAGCATTTGGTAATTTATTAGAAAAGTTACTATATTTATCTAATCAAAAGAAAAGTACTTTGGCTAAAGAACTAGGATATGATGTTTCTTATATAAGTAAGTGGGTAAATGGAAAAAACTTGCCAACTCAAAAAAGTATATCAACTATATGTAAAATAACATCAAAATTTATATCTGGATATCTTACGCCTACATCAACACAAGAATTAATTGAATACTTTGAAATAGATGTGCAAATAAATAATATTGAAGTAATGGAGCAATTCTTAGAAAAAAGTTTAAAAGAATCATATGAAGTAACATCAGGGAAAAGTTCAATTAATATATATAGAAGTACACGTTCTGAAGATGGTTACAATTCGGTAATTCATATAAATCCTAGATTAAGAAAGCAGTATTTAAGTAAAGATTTTGGAATATTTGCAAGTAAATCAAATAAACTAGATCTTATAGTGTCTGCTAATTTATATAAATTAAACAATGATGACAAAAAATCTATAGCAGCAATGAAAAAGAAACTTAATGACACTCTAAATAGTGATGATATAAAAATAAGATTTTTAATGGGGTTTGAAGGTGGTAATGATGATACTGTATTTAATACAGTATTAATACTAAATTTAATAACGACATATCCCCATATAGATTTTAAAATATACAATTGCGAAGTAGAATCTAACTCGGTAATATCTGTAATGAAAGAAAGAATGTTTCATATAGCTTTATATGCAAAAAATGGAAGATGCTTGTTTACTAATATGTCAAAAGAAAAAAATATAGTAGATGAAATGTACTATAGCCTTGATGACATTATGACCAATCAAGGTAAATTAGTAGCTGATAGAAAGGCACCTATAGATGTTATTAAGGAGAAGGCATATATACAATATATTATGGGACAGGATTTAAGGTTATTAATTGGTTCGATGAATGAATTTTTTATGCCTTATGACTTATTTATGGAAGTAGGACAAAGTGTATTTGGAGAGGATGAAGAAATATTAAATGAATTAAGACAAATAAATATATTACTACAAAATATAACTTACATTTCAAAAATCAAGGTATTAATATATGAAGCAGAATTGAGGAGGTATATATCTTTAGGAGAATTAAAGTTTTTTAATATACCTATAAAGTTAACTATGGAGCAAAGAGAAAAGCATATTAAGTATATTGAAGATATTGTTAAGTCATCTAAAAATGTAGAAATAAAGTTAATTGATGGAAAGTTAGTTGAAGAGTTTAAAGAAGTAGAAGATCCATCTTTATATTTATCAAAGACAATGAAAGTAGTCAAAAGTCATCCGACAAATGGGGTAAATGATTATTTTTTAATAATAGAGAATGAATTTAAAAAGTTATGTGATGAACTGTTTGAAGTATTGTGGGAAAAAAGAAAAGACATTGTAGTAAATGATAGAGAAGAGATACTAGAAAGAATATCTAAAACTTTGGCTTACGCAAGAATATTAAATGAAAACTTTGATAGATAAATTCAATATTGAATAATGTGAATTATTCAATATTGAATGAATTAATTGAAAAGTCATGTAAAATCAAAAAAAATAACATTGACTACAAATATAAAAAATTGATAATCTGTAAATGTAAATAGGCGCTTATAAACAATGTTTAAGTTAAATAAAAAATAAATACATTTTAATAACATGTTAGAAATATCATAGTTACTTTTATAACTATAATTGCAAAGAATTATAAATTTTGAAAAGTATACTATTATCATCTAAGTGTAGAACTATACTTTTGGCAAACTATAATTCATTATTTGTTTGAGTATTTTTATGTATTTAATTTACTGTATGACTAAAATATTGTGTTTAAGAAGGGGGCCTATTTTTGCTGTTGAAAAAAGTAATAATAAAGTTTTTGTCTGATTATTAAAATAAACTAAAAGGAGAAAATAAAAATGTTACATCAATTAGAAGTAATAATAACAAAAGTATCTGAAGCTATTTGGCCAGTATTCTTACCATTTATATTATTAGTTGGAGCTATTATGGCTGTAAGAACTATATTTATCGTACAAAAGCAAACTACAAAGTCTGCTAAATTACAAATGAAAAATGTTATAGGACCAGCTTCTATATCATTAGGAGCAATGATAGGAACAGGTGCTATAATAGGGGTTTTAGGTGCATTATCTAAATTATCAGCAAGTGGACAATCTAACATAGAAGCTATGGCTATATGGGCGTTAATAGGTTCTTGTATAATGTTACCAGTTTCGTACTCTGAAACATTAAACTCAAAAATAATGAATAAAACACCAAAAGAATACATAGGAGCATTATTAAATCCTAAATTAGGTGGAGTATATGCAGTATGTTTTGTGGCACTAGCGGTATTCGGATTTGGAGGATTCCAATTCAGTGGAATAGATTCAGTTTTCGCTACAATATTAAATGATAAATTCAGCATAGAATTATCATTAGTTCAAAGATATTTATTTATAGTTGTACCAGTAATAGCTGTTGTTGCAGTATTGGTTTTATCTAAGAAGCATGAACTTTTCATGGGAGCTATGACTTACATGATAGGAACGGCAGTGCTTGGGTATTTCATATTCTTTACAATGTTCGTTATGAAGACTGCAGACTATATACCTACATTCTTCTCAAGTATGATAAACGGTATGATGAATCCTGTTAATGCTATGATGGGTGTGCCATTAGGATTTATACTAGGTATGCAAAAAGTTATACAAACTGCAGAAACTGGTCTTGGAGCATTAGCTATGGCTTCTCAAGAATCTGATTCTCAGCCAAGAGAAGCTGCAATGATATCTTTAATACCAACAGCTATAACAGTATTCGTTTCTATAGTTGTTACTTCTTATATAGCTTCTTATGGAGTACAAGTTGGAACTTTAGCATTAGTAGATGCTAATGGAGCTGCAGTTGGAACTGTTGCTAGATTAGGTGGATACTTCAAAACTGCTGAGCACGTAGTAGGTATATTTGGGTTAATAGTATTAGCTGCATTCACAGTATTATCAGCATTAACTACAATATTAGGTTCATACTACTATACTACAAAGCTATTTAAGGAAAATACAGTAAACAAGAATATAGCAATATACTTAGTCTTAGTAATAGCAGCTGGTACATTAGCAGTATTCGGAGCAAACGTTGTATTTGAAGCAGTTGACTTATTATTATTTGTATTATCTGGAATAAACGTAACTGCATTAGCGGTATTTACATTCAAACATTGGGAAGCTTATAAACTAGACAAAAAAGTTAGTAATAAAATTGCTTAATGATTAAGCAGTTTCATATAAAATACTCATGAACTAAAAATAAAAAAACATCTAAATAGGGGTGCGTAGATATGAATAAAAAAATTTATTTCAATGGAAACATAATAACAGTAGATAACAATGAAACTGTTGCTCAAGCTATATTAGTTGAAGATAGTACAATAAAAGCTGTAGGGACTAATGACGAAATATTTGCATTAGGTTCAGAAGCAATAAAAGTAGATCTTGAAGGAAAAACTATGCTTCCAGGATTTATAGATCCTCATGGTCACGTAGTTGCAACTGCACAAACATTAATGATAGTAACATTAGGTGATGTAACATCGAAGGAAGAATTAGTTGATAGATTGAAGAATGAGTTTGAAGTAAACCCGCCACAAGGTGATAAATGGTTAATAGGATTTGGATATGACAACACTAAGTTTGAAGATGGACAACATCCTACAAAGTTTGATTTAGATTCTGTTAGTACAGAAGTACCTATAACTGTATCACATGCATCAGGTCACTTAGCGTGTGTTAACTCAAAAGCTTTAGAGTTATACGGATATTGTGGTGAAAATTATGAAGTTCCAGTAGGTGGAGTTGTTAGAACTGTATCTCCTGAATCTAATGAGCCAAATGGTGTATTAGAAGAAAATGCTATATTAGATAGTGAAAAGAAAAAAGTAGTAATATCTCCAGGGTTTGAAGATGTATTAAAAGCTGTTGAGAGAGTTCAAAAAGTATATGCTGCATTAGGAGTTACTACTACTCAAGATGCATCTGTTGAAGAAGCTAATGGATACAAATATATATTAGATACATGTGCTCAAACAGACAAATTGATAATAGACATAGTAGGTCTTGTTGCTCAACCATCAACAATGAACTTAATGAAAAATGAAGGAACTCCAAAGAGAGAATACAACAACCATTATAAATTAGCTGGAGCTAAGACTTGGTTAGATGGTTCTCCACAAGGATTTACGGCTTGGTTAAGTAAGCCATATCATGTAGTACCAGAAGGTCAACCAGCTGATTACTGTGGATATGGTACTCAAACAGATGAAGTTGTTACAGAGTACTATGTAAATTGTATAAACAACAACTTACAAGTTCATACTCACGTAAATGGAGATGAGGCTTGTGCTCAATTCTTAAGATGCTACAAAAAAGCATTAGAAATAACAGGAAGCAAAGCTGACTTAAGACCAGTTATGGTTCACTGTCAAGCATTAAGACAAGATCAATTAGATGATGTTATAGCTGTTGGAGCTATACCTACATTCTTCTGTGACCATGTTAGATTCTGGGGAGATTTACACCATGATCAAGTATTTGGACCAGAAAGAGCTCAAAATATATCTCCAATAGGGTGGGCCTTAGAAAAAGGTATAAAGTTCACTTTACACCAAGATCCACCAGTAAAAATGCCTAACCAAATATTAGCTATACACACAGCAGTTAACAGAACTACTGAGTCAGGTAGAATTTTAGGTGAGAATCAAAGAATACCAGTTATGGAAGCAATAAAAGCTGTAACTATAAATGGTGCATACCAATACTTTGAAGAAGATATGAAAGGAAGCATAGAACCAGGTAAATATGCAGACTTAGTAATATTAGATAAAAACCCACTTGAAATACCAAGTGAAGAGTTAGAAACAATACAAGTTTTAGAAACTATAAAAGAAGGTAATACGATATTTGTAAAATAATAGGTATTAATATTATAATACTTCATAAAATGCGTTGGCTAGAAATAGTCAGCGCATAATTTATGTTATCAAGTAAAAGAGAGGGATAGAGAACATGAAATTTATAATATTAGAGATAGAAACATTTATTAGAAGTGCCTCAAATATATTATGGATGGTATTTATTCCATTTTTAATTTTAGTTGGGATTTATGTTAGTGTACACGTTATATTTAATATAAGAAAATATACAACACAAGAAATGAAACTGAATGTTAAATATGTCATACCACAAGCATCTGTAACGTTGGGGGCAATGGTTGGAACTGGAACTATAATAGGTTTTTTAGGAGCATTTAGCAGACTTTCTGGTATTGGCCAGATTTATGTTGAATCAGTTGCCATATGGGCTTTGATTGGTTCGATAATATTAGTACCAATATCTTATTGTGAAACCTTAATTGCTAAAGTAGTAAATTTATCACCTAAAGACTATATAGAAAAGTTTTTTTCAAAGGGAGCATCAAAACTTTATGTGGTTTCTTTGATTTTATTGTATGTATTTTCAATAGGAGGGGTTCAATTTACAGCTATAGACGGAATAATGATTACAGCTATGGATAGAATTGCAAATATTGAGTTAAGTGTTTATGAGAGATACTTGTATATTGCAATTCCAGTAATATTACTAGTTATAGCTATTATTTATAATAAAAAAGAAAAAGTATTTATAAAATCAATGATAGGTATGATATTAGTAGCTATGTTTGTTTATATTGTATTTTTTGGAATGTTTATATCAAAAACAAACCACTACATACCAATATTTATTGATAGGATGATTATAGGCTTTAAAAATCCTACATCATTACTATTCGGTATTCCCCTAGGTCTAGTATTTGGTATGCAGAGAGTAATACAAATAGCAGAGCCAGGACTAGGAACATTAGCAATGGCAGCTATAAAAACAGATTCTAGCCCGAGAGCTGCTGGCTTTATATCGTTAATATTAACTGCAACTTTAGTTGTAGTGTCTATTATAGTAACCTCATATGTGGCATCATATGGAATGTATGAAGGTATAATAAGTTTTTCTGCTAAAGGGGTATATAAACTAGTTTCATATTTTAATACTGTAATAATGGTTACAGGTAATTTTGGATTTATAATATTCTTTATATTCATAGTTTTATCTAGTTTAACTACATTATTAGGTGGATACTTTGTTTTAAATAATATTCTTGAAGAAAATAAACATAGAAATAATAGTATATACATAGTACTTTTAGCTATGGGATCGTTAATAGGTATATTTAATTTTGATATGATATTTAATATATTAGATATTTTACTTTTGATTTCTATTGGATTAAATATTAGCGCACTAGCTATGTTTGTTGAGTTTGAATGGAGTAAGTACAGAATAAAAGATTACACATACAAAAAAAGCTCTAATAAAAGAGCATCATAATACAAAGTATGACTTTTTTATAAAAATATAAAAAATCGCCTCGCTTGAGTGATCTGTCGGCGAAACACTTCATATCTCCAACGGCTCTGCGCGTTGCTAAAAATATTTTTTATACTTTTAATTATTTTTAAAATAATAATTAAAAGTATCGTGTTTTAGTGATATAATTAGACATTAGATGTAAAACTAATAAATAAGTTTCGGTAATAGATAATTAGGATATAATAAATTTAATGATAAAATAAGCAGGTGATAAAATGGAAAATAAATTTTTACCAATAAATAAACAAGATATGATTGACAGAGGTTGGAATGAATGTGACTTTATAATAGTTACAGGAGATGCTTATGTTGACCACCACAGTTTTGGAACAGCGATAATATCGAGAGTATTAGAAAGTGCAGGGTACAAAATAGGTATAATAGCACAACCAAACTGGAAGACTACAGACGATTTTATGAAATTAGGAAGACCAAGACTCGGTTTCTTAGTTAACGGTGGTAACATGGACTCTATGGTAAATCACTACTCAGTAAGCAAAAAACACAGAGATAAAGATATGTATTCTCCAGGCGGAAAAATGGGATACAGACCAGATAGAGCAACTATTGTTTACTGTAACAAAATAAGAGAAGCATACAAAAATATTCCTATAGTAATAGGTGGAATAGAAGCGAGTTTAAGAAGATTTGGTCACTACGATTACTGGAGTGATAAAGTAAGAAAATCTATGTTAATAGATAGTGGAGCTGATTTATTAGTTTATGGAATGAGTGAAAAGCAAATAGTTGAAGTTGCTAATGCACTAAACGATGGATTTGACCCTAAGTATATTAGACACATAAATGGAACTTGCTATACAGTAGATAGTTTAGATGAAATATACGAAAGTTATGTAGAAATACCATCATACAAAGAAATTTGTGATGACAAAGTAAAATACTGTAAAGCCTTCAAGGTTCAATATGATGAACAAGATCCATTTAGAGGTAGAGCTATAGTACAAAGACATGGAGACAAATACCTTGTACAAAATAAACCAGAAACACCATTAGCTAGAAAAGAGTTAGATTTAGTTTATAATCTACCTTACCAAAAAACTTACCATCCAGTATACCAAAAAGATGGTGGAATACCAGCTATAGAGGAAGTTAAGTTTAGTATAGTAAGTTCAAGAGGATGCTTTGGAAGTTGTTCTTTCTGTGCAATAACATTCCATCAAGGTAGAGCAGTACAAAGTAGAAGTCAAAACTCTATAATAGAAGAAGCTGAGTATATAACAACTTTACCAGACTTTAAAGGATATATACATGATGTAGGTGGACCTACTGCAAACTTTAGAGCGCCAGCTTGTAAAAAACAAGTAACAGAAGGATTAGGAGCTTGTAAGAAAAAGCAATGCTTACATCCAGAACCATGTAAAAGCTTAAATGTAGACCATAGTGAGTACTTACAACTATTAAGAAAACTAAGAAAACTTCCTAATATAAAGAAAGTATTTGTTCGTTCAGGACTTAGATACGATTATATAATGGCAGATAAAGACAATAAGTTCCTTAGAGAATTAATAGAGCATCATGTAAGTGGTCAATTAAAAGTTGCTCCAGAGCATATTGCAGAAGAAGTGCTAGAACACATGCAAAAACCAGCTGGAAACACTTATGATAAGTTTAGACAAAAATTCTTTGATATAAATAAACAATTAGGAAAAGAGCAATATCTAATTCCTTATTTAATGTCATCTCATCCAGGGTCAACATTAAATAGTGCAATAGAGTTAGCAGAGTACCTAAGAGATACAAATTATCAACCAGAGCAAGTGCAGGATTTCTATCCAACGCCAGGAACATTATCTACAACTATGTTCTACACAGGATTAGATCCATTAACAATGAATCCTGTATATGTACCTAAGTCTAAGCATGAAAAGGCAATGCAAAGAGCATTGCTTCAGTACAAAGCTTATAGAAACTATGATTTAGTTCATGCAGCATTAGAAGAAGCTGGTAGAGAAGACTTAATAGGACTGTCACATAGATGTTTAATTAAGCCTAGAGATTTAAAATCTTATACTAATAGAGCAAGCTCTGGCAAGAAAAAGAACAATAATAACAATAATAGCCAAAGAGGAAATGACTCAAAAGGCAATTATTCAAAAGATAAAAAAGGAAACGATGGAAATGATGGAAATAGCAAGAATGATAGAGGAAGCTCTAAGCCAAGAAACAATAAAAATGCTAAGCCAATAAAAAAGAAAAGAAGATAATTAATATAATATACAAAACAAGGGACTGCATGGCAGTCCCTTTTATAATTCACCTTAAAAATTTACATTAACTTAACAAAAATATTACTTATTAGTAAACAAGTTTTGCTATACTTAAGAAGTTGAATAAAATGAATAAAAAATAAAAGTATTCATATAACAATAAAGAGGTGAGAAAATGCCAAAAATCTATTGTGACGAAAAACGTGAAGAAATTAAAAATAAACTAATGGACACAGGATTAGAGTTAATTAAACAATATGGAATGAAAAAAATGAGTATTGAATCAATTACAAAACAAATTGGTATTGCCCAGGGAACATTTTATAGTTTTTATAAATCTAAAGAAATATTAATTTATCATATTTCAATACGATATCAAGAAAAGAAAAATTTACAAATAAATGAATTAATAAAAATAAAAGGACATTTAGACAGAAGTGATATTAAAGAATTTTATCACGGTATGATTTTAAAAGATGGAGATAATGTATACCGTTATTTAAGTAGCGAAGAAGTTCAAACTTTCATTACAAGGCTTCCAAAAGACTATTTACTTAAGATGAGCAATGTAAAAGATGAGATGAAAAAAAAATTAACTTACTTAAAAAATAAGAAAGAAGATTGTGATTTAGATGCAGTTATAAATTGGATACAAATTATGAACTTAGCAGTAGAAAATAAAAATCTTTTAGTAGAAAGTAAATTTGAAAAAGTAATTAACCAAATGCTTGAAAATATGTTAAATGAAATTTTCAATTAATAATTAGGGGGATAGAATAATGAGATTTTATGAATTTGGGGATAAGAGTTTGCCTAATATTATGCTAGTTCATGGAGCAGGATGGTCATATTGGATGTTTTTAAGACAGGCAAAAATACTAGAAAGTAAGTATCATGTAATTTTACCTGTATTAGATGGACATGGAGAAGAAAGTGATATTTTATATTCTTCAACTGAAAAAAATGCTGATAAAATAATAGAATATATCGATAAAAATTGTGCTGGAAAAGTATTTGCAATTAGTGGGGTATCTCTAGGGGGACAAATGGTAGTGGAAATATTATCTAAAAGAAATCATATTGCAGATAAAGCAATTATAGAAAGTGGGTTATGTATTCCCTCTCCATCAATTTATAAGTTTGGTAACTTAGTAACCTCATTGGTAGGAGGACTTATGTTTTCAAAATCATTTACTAAAGTTTCATTAAAATTGCTTCCTAAAGAGTGGAGATTTCCAGAGGATATGAAAAAACTTTATTTGAGAGATATTCCAACAATGAAAAAAGAAAATTTAAAAAAGATACTTTCAACTTATTTTAAATATTCGCTAAAAGAAGAGTTAAAGGGATGTACTGCAGATACAATTTATTGGTATGGTAGTAAAGAAATGAAGTGCATTAAGAAATCAGGTCAGTTATTTGAGTCCTATGTAAAACGATGCAAAGTAATTGAATTAGAAAAATATGCTCATGCACAAATTAGCACGTATCATCCTGATGAATGGGCTAAAAGGGCAGAAGAATTCTTTGTTCAATAATATTAAGATATTATTATTACTAAATTATTTAAATATCTATTGAAAGGCTAGTTAAAACTAGCCTTTTTTT
>NZ_JBOFOR010000140.1:0-1732 GCF_051659545.1 Romboutsia sp.
ATTAAATTGTGGGCTATATGGTGGTAAAAACATTAATTCTAGTCTATCTTGCACTTCATTTAAGAAAGGTTGAATCAACTTTGCATGATGTATTCTAGCATTATCTAAAATCATTACAATCTTACCCGTAGGGTATTTATCCAAGGTTGTTTTTAGAAAATCCAAAAATATTTTAGCATCGTATTTATCATGTTCTTCACAGTAAATGATCCCCGTAACATAATCCAGTATTCCTATCAGCTTTACTCCTGCATTTTTGCCATAGGTAGGTATTACTTTCTGTTTTCCCTTTATAAACCAGGTTTTCTGTATTGCCTGATAATCTCTAATCATAGATTCATCCTGAAATAGTATATGATTAACCTCTCCCTTGTGATATTTTTTTTAGATCTTCAAAATCATCTTTAAATTTAATTTGTTTTTCTTCATCTGCTTTTGCTAATGTATATGTAGGTCTTGTGTAGCTAAGATTTAACCTATGCAATACTACATCAACAGCACTATGGCACATTTTAATACTAAATTTATTTTCAATTAACTCTTGAATAAGTGAAATCGTCCAATTACATCTACTTTCAAAACCAACATCTTCAGGTATATTATTAGTTATGATATCTACAAGTTCTAACTCTTGTTGAGGGTTCATTTTACGTGGAGCCCCTGGACTATATTTTATTTCAAGTGAATTTAATCCACCTTCATGATATTTCTTTATATAATTGCCTACGGCATGTGCTTCTAATGACTCCATTTTAGCAATATCTTTGTTAGAAACACCTTGTAGATGCTTTAAAATAACTGAGTATCTCTTATACATCCTAACATTCTTTTCTGTTTTCATAACAAATTTAACTTCACTTATTAATTTTTCTATATCAACACTATCATCAAATTTTCTCATAGAATACAAACCTCTCTAAAAATAGTTTTTATTTTAGTTTCTGTATTCTCTAAAAATAATATATATGAATATTATGGATTATGTATTTTATTTATTGAAACTTATATATATAGATTATAAAAACAATAAATGTTAATATGCATATACAGTGATGTTAGTATTAGTTGATAGACTTAAAAGATATTCTTGAATAAAATAATAATAGGGGGTATGAAAAATATGATTAGTATGAATTTGAAAAGTTTAAGAAAAAAGCACCAATATACAATAATTGAGCAAGATAGCCCCTTGCTTTAGCTATGGGGTGGAATTGCTCGGTCTTGAACTTGATTAAACAGGTATAGAACACTCACCTTGAATATAGTTTTCTATGTAGTATACAATAAACAATATAGAAAGTGAGGTGAATAAAGATGATAAAAACTCATAGAGAGAAATTAAAACTAAATAGAGAGCAATTTGGATTAGTTAGAGAAAAGTAAATGGAAAGTGCTAAGTGCTGGAATGAAGTAGTTAAAATATCTAGGGAATATTATGATGAAAATAAAAAATGGATAAGCAACTATGATATTCAGAAGTTAGTCAAAGGTAGATATAATTTATCAGGACAAACAATTCAAGCAATATCAACAAAATTTAGTGCCAATAGACTAACTATATCAAAACTAAGAAAAAGTGGAGATAAAAAAGCTAGATATCCATACAAAGAAAAAAAGTTTTATATAATTCCATTTAAAAACCAAGATATTAGAATTAATAAACAAGGTAATCTAAAATTAACTTTAGCTAAAGGTGAATATTTAGAATTAGATTTTAATATTGAAAACATCA
>NZ_JBOFOR010000141.1:0-5993 GCF_051659545.1 Romboutsia sp.
TTGTCTTCTTCAACAAACGATTCTATAGACTCAAGTCTAATTTGTTCTCTAGTTCCATTTTGGATATAGTTCATAATTTAAGGCCCCCTAATAACTGTTATTTAATCAAATTATACCATATTAAGGTACTTTTCGCACAACCTGCCGGCGGAAATTCTGAGACACGCAGTGGCTCAGTTGCTATTAAATCAGATTTTCTTTATCTGTTCTCTTCTTAAAAATTGTACTTCATCTATAAATATATAGAATATTTTTAAATTTTCAGTATATTATTTAATTGTACAAGATTAATTAATGGTAGTAACATTCAACTACCTAAAAAAACACTCACTATGGGGGAGTAATTTTATGAAGAGAAGATATTATAAAAAAGTAATGTCAATACTTGTAACAACAGGTTTCATAGCATCATTAGCATCATACTATCCATCAAACGCACAGGAAAATGATGTGATGAAGAAGGCATTAGAAAACTATAAAGCTAGCGGAATAGAATCTAGTTTAGAGTTGGTGCCTATAGATGTAGATATAGACACTAAAAGTGAAGAAATGTTAAATGTAATAGTAGAACTTAAAGATGCTCCAAATGAAAAAAATGCTACTAAAATAAAAGCTAGCCATGAAAAGTTTAAATCACATGTTAAAAAGTTAAATGCTAAAAAAGGTAACAGTGAAATAAAGTTAAAAGAAGAATTCACAAAAACTTTCAACGGAATAAGTTTATCTATAAAAGGAACGGAAGTAGATCAATTATTAGAGAGTGAAGAGGTAGAGAAAGTTTGGTTAGATAAAGAAGTAAAAATCCAGCCGATACAACAACAAAAAAGTGAGCTTACTAAAGGAAAATCTATTAAATATCCAAATGAACTAGATAGCAATGTTCAAATAGGTGCAGATGAACTACACAAAGATAAGATAACAGGTAAAGGTATTAAAGTAGGGGTACTAGATACAGGTGTAGATTATAATCACCCAGATCTAAAAGATAACTACAAGGGTGGATATGACTGCGTAAATGAAGATAATGACCCTATGGAAACTACATACAAAGACTGGCAAGCATCAGGCGAGCCTGAGTATCAAGGAGGAGAATATTATACATCGCATGGTACACACGTAGCAGGTAGTATATTAGGTAGTGGTAAAAGTGGTACTGACAATGCTGTGACAGGTGTTGCACCAGAAGCAGATTTATATGCATATAAAGTGTTAGGACCATATGGTTCAGGAACTTGGAGTGATGTTATACAAGCCATAGAAATGTCTGTAGAAGATGGTATGGATGTAATTAACTTATCATTAGGTATGAGTTCAAATAATCCTTATTCTCCAGTAGCACAATCTACAAACAATGCTACACTACTTGGAACAACTGTAGTAATAGCAGCAGGTAATGAAGGACCCGATGCAGGTACATTAGGATCTCCTGGAGCAGCAGCATTACCTTTAACAGTAGGAGCTAGTACATATACCACATCACACACTTATTACAATACTAAACTAGGTGATAAAGAATATGATTTAAAACTTATGGCTAAGGATTTTGACAATAAAATACAAGAACTAAACAATAAAACTTTCCCTATAACATATGTTAAAGGTGGGCAAGAGTATCATTATGAAGAGCTTGGAATAGAAAGTATGGAAAATCAAATAGCTTTAATAAGTCTTAGCGTAGAGTCCTTACCTCAATCTATAAAAATAGCTAAGGAAAAAGGTGCTAAGGGAATAATAGTATATGGAAAGTATGAGGATATAACGTATATTGATGAAAATAAAGATTTCTTACCTACATTTGCAGTAGATACAGCTACTGGAGAAGAAATAAAGCAATTAGTAGAGAGTGGAAATAATAAAATGTCTTTTGTAAAAACATATGAAGGAAAAGCTGAAGGAAAAGAAGAGTTAGCATATTTCAGTTCTCAAGGTCCTTCATACTATGAGTTTGACATCAAACCAGATGTAGTAGCTCCAGGAGTAGATGTATACTCAACAGTACCAGGATATATCAATGATGTAAAAAATAATAACTATAATTATGCATATGCTAGAATGAATGGTACATCTATGGCTACACCTCACGTAGCTGGAGCAGCTGCACTTGTTAAGCAAGCACATAAAGATTATACTCCATCTGAAATAAAAGAAGCACTTATGAATACTTCAGAGGAGTTATCTTATGAATATGGTACTAACCAAGTAGGCAGTGGTAGAATAAATGTGCATGATGCAGTAGATTCAGATGTAAAAATTTCTGTACAAGATGATAACTACACAACAGCTACAACAGGTTCTCTATCATTTGGAAAGTATGAAGATAGCGAGAATGATACAAAAGTAACTAAGAAAGTAGAAATCAAAAACAGTCACAATAAAGAAAAGAAATTTAAAGTAGAGACAGAATTTGTTAAGATGTATCCAGCTACTGATGCAGAGTTTAATAAAGTAAAACTACAAAATGTACCAAAGGAAATAACTGTAGGTAAGAAAACATCAGTATCTATAGAACCTACTATAGTAGTACCTAAAGATGCAGAGAAAGGTTCGTATCAAGGATACATAACACTTACTAATACTAAGAACAGTAATGAAGTATATAGAGTACCATTTAGTATTAACTACTCTAAAGAAGGTATAAAAGAAATGAAAAACTTAAGAGATGGTACCTCTACAAAATATGATGAGTTATTTGATCAAGCAATAGAAACATCATTGATTCTAAGTAGTCATATGACAGAAATAGGTGCATATGTAAGAGACTATGATACTAAAAAACTATTAGGTATATCAGGTAGTGCAGATATAAGTGGGTTACCTATAAATACACCTATAAGAATAGCTGCATTTAATGGTACTATCTTCCCTATCAATGAAAATGGAGATATAGAAAATGAAGTAATTAGATTATCAGAAGGTGACTATGAGTTAGTATTCTATACTAAAGACGCACTTGGAAAAGAATATGTTGCAGGTGACTATGTACGTGTAGACAATACAGCTCCAGAGATGAGCTTTGAAGGTAATCAACCAGGAGTATATGAATTAAAATCAGGTCAAACTGATTTTGTAGTAAAAGGTAAATCATATGATGAAGGATTAAAAATAGCAAGTGATAAACATCCTGAATCTAATTTAGACCAATCATGGTCCAACTTATACAAATATAAGCATAATAATTTTGGTAGTTTAGAAATGTATATACCAGAAACAGATGGTTCATTTGAAATGAAACATAAATTAGATACTAATCAAGATGTCAACAAAATAGCGGTAACAGGTATAGATATATTTGGAGCAGGTAGTTTAAGAGAAAAAAGAGATTTCTATGTAGTTAAGCCAGGTACTGAGTATATATACTCTAGTTTTGATAAATATATTGTAAATCATGGTGATGAAGTAACTATGGATGTAACTATGAACAATATAAAAGAGTTCAAAAATGGTGAGTTTAATATACATAATATAGACCGTCACACTATAGAGGGTGTTGAGCTTACAGAAGAGTTCAAATTACTAGCTAAGGAGAATGGATATGAGTTTGAAATAAGCTCTAAAGACAATTCTCAAGTAGAATATGATATATATAAATCAACTATAGTAACTATAAATCCGACTAAAGAAGGTGACTCTCCTCTGAATATAGATAATAGTACACCTATATTCAAGGTTAAGTTAAAGGCAGAGAAAGATACATACTACAACCCAGCAGATTATGAAGTATTTGAAGAAGCGTTAGTAGATGGAGCTACTATAAATGGTAATTCATTAGCAAATATACTGAATACTACTTTTAGCTATCAAATATACAAATAAGATTAAAAACTAGATTTGATTTAAGTTGATATGGGGACTGTAGATATATTTGTGTAAATTCAAATCTATCTACAGTCCCCTATTTAAGTAATTAGTTTTTCTGTATTTTAATTCTATATTATTTAGCTGCTATTTTAACTGCCATTTCCATAGCTATAGTTGCTATTTTATCTTTTTCAATTAATTTTTCATCATTTGATAAACTTCTTACATCCCATTCTTCACTATCTAAATTATCTGCGGCATAGAAAAAATGGAATACTTCTTTTTCTCTAAAAGAGGCTACTGCGCCTACTGCCGAACATTCCATATCTACACAGATACACCCTTGATCTTTTCTTCTTTGAACTTTATCTCTTGTTTCTCGGTAAAATGCATCTGTGGTCCATGCTTTACCTATGGTGTATTTTAATTCATATCTATCTAGTATTTCTATAAATTCATTTATGTATTTAGTATTTACTTCAATTTCATCTGATGGTGGTGCATAGTGATAGCTAGTGCCTTCATCTCTTATTGCACTATTTGGTATTATTATAGAGCAATCTTCTATTGATGCATCTAGTACTCCACAAGTTCCAAATAGTATTATTTTTTCGCATCCCATTTGGAACATTTCTTCTATTTCTCCTATGCAGCAGGGTGCGCCTACTGTTGACATGTATAGAGCTATATCTATATTTTCATAGTTTACTTTGTAGATTATATTTTCTCCGTTAGCACCACTTGTTTGTGATATTTGAGTGGCATTTAATTCTTTTATTATTCTTTCAAAAGTTGTTTTTGAAAAGCAGGATACTGCTATTTTAGGAAATCCATCTATTTTACTTTTTATATTCCAAGGATTTATTATAGCATTTTTATTTTCATCGAACTCATGCAGTATCATATATATTCCCCCTCAATATTATGTGTTTTTGTAATTGTAGCAGAATATATTTTTATCTACAATATAAGTATTTCTCAATTTATAGATTATTTTCCCATAATTAGTAAATACTAATATAAATTATTGATTAAACTTATATCACTTTTATATTTATAAGTTTGACTTCGGAGGAAGTATGAATATATTAAAAATATCTTTTGTTTTAGTAATAACATCGCTTTTGATTACCTTTGCATGTTTTGGTAAAGAAAAAGAAACCATTAATTATAAATTTGATACAAATAATGACTTAAGTATGTATATAGCTACTGATATACACTACTTATCTAATAAGCTAACTGACAATAAAGGTGCATTTGATAAATATGTCACTTTTGGTGATGGTAAACAGCTTTTTTATATTAATGAAATATTTGATGCTTTGACAAATACTATAAAAAATAAAAAACCAAATATCCTTATATTAAGTGGTGACCTTACTAATAATGGCGAATTAGAAAGTCATAAAGACTTAACTAAAAAACTTTCATCAATGGAGGAATCAGGAACTCAGGTATATGTCATCCCAGGTAATCATGATATTTCTAATCCTTGGGCTAGAAAATTTATAGAAGACAAACAATATATAACCGATAGTATAAGTGAGAATGAGTTTAGAAGTATGTATTCTAATTTCGGTTTTGATAATGCTGTACTTGAAGATGAGGATAGCCTTAGCTATTTGGCTACACCTAGTGAAGATGTATGGCTATTAATGCTAGATACTAATAACTATAAAACTAATACTAACCTGGGATATCCGCAAATGAAAGGTTCTCTTAGTAAAAGTACTCTTAGTTGGATTAATAAATGTATTTCTTTAGCTAATGAGCATGGTGCAAAGATTATTCCTGTAATGCATCATAGTATTATGAATCACAATGATGTTTATAATGATGGTTATACTTTAAACGATAACAATAAATTAATAGAAGTTTTTAATGAGAACAACATAGATTTTGTTTTGAGTGGTCATATACATATTCAAAATATTGCAGTAAATAAAAGTAATGATAATAATTTATATGATATTGCTACTGGCTCTTTAGCTGTTTATCCTCATAATTTTGGACAACTTAATTACAGTACTAGTGATGATAAGTTTATATACCAGTCTTCTAGGTTAAATATATCAGATAAAGTTTTAAATAATTTTGATGAGTATTCTAGAGAGTTCTTTGGTAATTCTATTTATAACAGGTATTACAATAAATTAAGCAAGTACGGCAATTTATCAAAGGAAAATATAGAT
>NZ_JBOFOR010000142.1:0-14700 GCF_051659545.1 Romboutsia sp.
GAAAAGGCTACTGGAGAATATCCAGTAGTCCAATCCTATCAAAAACATTAACTAATAAATATCTAGAAAATCTAGGATATATGAGCATATCCAAAAGATATTCAAAAGTGCATGGAACTTAATGAACCGCCGTGTACCGGACGGTACGCACGGTGGTGTCATAGCCGTCAACCTAATATATATCAAAATATATTATTAGGTTGACGTTTTATTTACGTTGAAGTTTAAAAAGAAATGAAAGATTATTTTTTCATAAATCATATCAATTGTATTTTTAAGTACACTACCAAAAACTTAAGAATTTTATACTTAAATTTAAGTGGATTTGATATTAGATTTTTATTAAATTGCAATTCTTTCTATCTTATCAGCCTTTAAATTAATGATTTCTAGGATATCAAAAACTGTTTTTTTATGATTTTTCCTTTCTTTTATGCTAAATCTCTTAAAATTGAGTATTATTCTTCTTAAAATCCGTATGATACAGAGTTCACTTTTAAAGATTTCATGTGCAAGTTTAGGTAAATACTGAGCGAGAGCTCCAAAAGATTTTAGTTCACTAATTTCTTTATCATCTTCTTCCTTAATAACATTTTTAGCTGTAAAAACTATTGAAGAAGATAGCGATAATACGATTAATCTTCCATATAAAAAGCATTTAAATCTCTCCATTTTAACTTTTTTTACTTGGTTAATTTTAAATATAGATTTCCAAACTTTAAACATTATTTCTATTTGCCATCTTAAACTATATAAATCATGAACCTGTGTAGGTTCAAGTAATTCAGCATCTATATTAGTTATATAAGCGTTAATGATACTAAAATTTAATCTATTTTCCTTTATCCCCTCACGACTTTTTCGAGTACTTTTTTTGTATGTATTTTCTCTTTTTATCTTGTTTTCTTCAGTTAATTTTGTTACAATTAATCTGTTTTTTAGTTCCTTTTTGGAACCTATGTAGATATCTTTGAGTTCGATTGTTTCGCCTTGTGCCAAAGGCTTTGTTAACTCTAAGATATCTATTTTTATGTATTCACTAGATTTCTTTATAGCTCCAGATTTAGACCTTTCAGGATTCGGATTTTTTCTATATAATGATGTATTATTTTTTATATTAGAGATAAATGAAGACCCACATTTATCAAGCATTTTTAAGTATTCAATCTTAAAGTAGCCTAAGTCGGCTAGTTTCAAATCTTTTAGACCTTTATCATTTTTCATAATATTTAAGTAATCAGCATCATTTGTTGTTCCAGAAAATATATCTAATCTCATAAATGTACCCGATAAAAGTTCATATTGTAATTGTATTTTTATTGCAGCTGAAGAGTTTGAACCACCTGTACCTGGAAACTCTTCCTTGAATCCCTCAGGTAATTCAAATCCAGTTGAATCATTTATTATTACTCTATTAAAATGTAGCATTAAAGTATTTTTCAAATCTTGCAAAATTACATTTTGACTGTACATCATTTGATTAAAAATCCTTTGCATGAACGCGACAGAGCACTCATTAAATCGCTTATCTATGGCTTGTTTAGAGACTTGTATTCCAAATAGAGCATCATACTTAGATGCTAGTTGCGATAAGGAAGCACTACATATATCTTCCCCATGAAAAATATTAAAAACAAGAAAATCCTTTGCTGTTATATTACTTTCTCTTTGAATGAATTTTGTATCTTTGCCTATTTTATTTATTTCATCAATATTAAATATGTACTTTATATTTTTAATTAAATGTTTGATTCTTTCGTGCATAAAGTGAAGTCCTACTTTCTAGTTATGATTTTAAATTATATCATAATTAGAAAATAGGACTTCTTAAGTTGACGGCTATGACGGTGGTGTGAGAGGACGCTAAATAAAATAATTATTTAGCTCCTACTCGATTGTATGATATATAAAAGAGAGGGTGATAAATTTGTGAAAAGGTATTTAAAAATATTCATAATTATTTTGACGTTATGTATATGTACAGTATCTATATTCGGAGAGGGTGATGGGAATATAGATTCAGGAGGAAGTGGAGGAACAGGAGGAGGTACTTCTCAAAATAAATGGAGTTATGGGGATTATGCTGTAATTATTAAAAAGGCAATAGATAATTATCATTTTATATAAGGTTACCTATTGCCTTTGGGCTATTTATAAAGAATTGTTTTCTGTCTTACCTTCTAACTCTAAAAGTAATGAATTTATATCATTATTACTTTCAAAATTAAATTTTGGATAACCATAATCAAATTTTGAATATTCAATATAATTCAACAAGCAATCTCGAGCATCTTTAAACATACCTAAATCATAAAAACATGCAGTCATTATAAAGTATAAATCTTTGTAAGTAGGATAACTTTTAAGGAATACATTACCATGTGATATGGCTTCTTTATATCTGCCAAGACCATGCAATGCCTTAGTTACATACATAGGAATATAAACCTTGTATCCGTTATCATCTTCAGACTCATTAGCCTTCAAATAACATTCAATAGCTTTTTCTAAGTTATTTATTCTTAAATTTTCATTGGCTAAATTGTAATAGAAAAATCCATCTTTTTCACTTTCATCATAACTATCAAATATAGCTAAATTTCTTTTGATTTTAGCGGGTATGTCAGCATAATTCTCATCATACCCATAATGATAGAATCTTATATCAGTAACAATAACGTTATCTTTACCGCTAAAATTTTCAATAGCAGGATTAATTTGTTCATGAATCTTACCTACAAATCTATACTCTTTTCTATTTTTAAAAATTCTTAAAGATGGTAACGTTAAATTTTTTCTACCATCTATAATATTACTAAGTGATAAACAGTAACCCTCAAATTTATCACTTTTAAGAATTTCTTTTAGTCTATATCCATCTTCATAATCAAGTTGTTCATCACAATCTAAATATAATATCCAGTCTTTGGTTGCATTATCCAGTGCTTTATTTCTTGCGCCTGCAAAATCATTATTAAACTCATGATAAACTATCTTTGCTCCAAAACTTTTAGCAATCATGATTGTATTATCAGTACTTCCAGTGTCAACTACTACTATCTCCTCTGCTATATGCTCTACACTCGCTAGACATCTAGAGATATTGTTTTCTTCGTTTTTAGCTATAATACAAACACTTAAAGTATTCATACTTATTCCCTCTCATTCCATTTTGATAAAGTTACTTGCTTATCTAATATAGATTGATATTGAGGCAGAGAACCATATATACCATTTGGATCTAATTCCATATATCTATTATATTTTTGTATTCTATCTTCTTCTTTTGCCCATCCATAATGCTTAAGCCTTAAATTAGATAATTGACAATTTAATTCAGTAACATTTGCAGGCATTCTACCACAATGTTGAGCTGTTTCTTGGAATTTATAATTGAAATTTCGTTGATATCTTATCATAAATGGTCTATAAGTATAATGTGCGCTCCAAAGCTTATCATCTCTAAAATGATCTTCATCCCAGAAATCATAAAGTCTAAATAAATAGCCATCAGCATCCATATTTTTTACTATTTCTCTGACTTCATCTTTAAATTTATTTTCAAATATTTCATCGGCATCTAAGAAAACAATCCAATCAGGATTTGTGCTTATAGTTTCAAACCATTGTTGTTTTCTTACATCTATTTCATTTTTAAACTTAGATTCTTTATTTTCAACTAATTTTAAAGGTATACCTTTTAGCACTTCTCTACACATAGCCACCGTATTATCAGTACTTCCATCATCAATTATTACAGCCTCATCTATATATTCCCTAGCAGATTCTAATACCTTTCTTAGATATCTTCCTTCTTCATTTTTTACCAACATAGATAAGGTTATTTTTGGTGTTTCTCTAACTTTTCTAACAAGTGGTATAAAATCAAGAAGTACACCATTTTCTATATTAAACTCATCTATTAAAAACTCTCCATTTGGATGTAATGAAAGCACACACTTTGCTTGATACTCTTCATAATAAGTAATAAAGTTTTTATATCCATTAACCACTAATTTTAAACTAGCAATAACTTTAGTGTTTTCATTATAAAAAGTCATGGTACATTGAGATACATTAGTTTTATTAATTATTTTATTGGATAAAACCTTTTTTCTCTCTTTAGAACGTGAATTAGCATGCCTAGAGCCCTCTTTAAAAGTAAAGTACTTCATAAAATTATTAGATAATTCTTCAAGGAAAGAGTACGTACCTACAGAATTTACTCCTTCTACTATTAAATCTAATAACTTAGAACCTAATATCTCAGTGTCACGCTTAGAAAAACTTTTCTTATAATCTTCTACACCTAAAAGATCTTTACTTCTATATATATGATATGCTGGATAATGAGTATCAACATATAACTCTAAACCTAATGCAACTGCCCTTACGCAGAAATGTCTATCTTCTCCCCAAAATGATATATTATATACTTCATTAAAACTTATATCTTTTGAAAGAGCATTTTTACTTATTAATGTACAAGCGCCAAGACCTCCAACTTTATAAACTCCAGGTTTTCTTAGTTGTTCAATAAATTCTTTTGTTTGTCTTTCAACTTCTCCAGTCGTTATAGTTTGATTTGATTTTGCATTATATAAAGTATATGCATCCTTTAACCAAACTTGAGGAAGTTCCATAACACCTGGATTCCATTGTGTCCAAAAGATATTTGATATAATATCTTTATTATTGCTTACTAATTGCTTTAATGTTTTAGGGTGAAGTACTATATCAGAATCTATAAGAAATAAATAGTCATATTCTTTTTCTCTTGCAAAACTAATCATTTTATTTTTAAATCTAGTTACTTTCTTAACTAGGTCTTCACTCCATCTATGAGTAAAATCATCACAAATATATTCTAAATCTTCATCTGAAGATATAATATAAACATTGTCTTGACTTTCTTTGAATTCGTTTAAAAGTGTAGAGGAATCTTTATCTGAATTATCATCCACAAAATAATAATCAACTTCAAAATCATCTTGATTTAACTCAATAAGAGAAATTAAAAATTCTTTCAAAATTTCATTAGACTGATGAATAGGACTTCCAACTAAAATCCTTTTCAAGTTTTTTTCTTCTTTTAAATTTGTCATAAAAAATTACCACCCCCGAGTATTATATTTTGTGTATATATATAGGTAAATCATCTATTTTTTTAGAATTTATAAAGTTTATAAATTCATTAAAGTTGTTGAGTTTTTTGTTATTTTTAAATAACCTTAATTCATTTGTAGTTGACCCTGTAATTTGATTAATAGTTAATAAATTGAATAACTCACGAGATGTGTTGTTTAGCATTCTTATTAACTCTTTTTGAGTGTCAAATGAGCAAAGTTCTTTTGGATTTATCAAAAGAATATATTTGCCTCTACAGTTTTTAATACCCATCATAAAGTTTTTATCTTTATCATCAGAGGATACTTCAATAACTCGGGCACCTACATTTTTGACTCTAGTACTGTTGAAATTAGAATTTTTAGGTGTAATTATTATTACTTCATAAGCTATTTCATTAAGACTTTTTACAGTATCAAAAAGTGTTTCTTCATGCTCATTTGCTATAATTAAAGCACTTATTAATTTTTCATCATGATCTATACTAGCCTGGCTTAACTGACCTAGTAATTCGTCAATATTATAATTTTTATCAAAATTATTAGAGGGATATTCATAGTGACCAGGTTGACAATTTAAGTAGTTTAAAAGAGATTCTTTGGCTTTAGAGAATTTAGCACATTCTATATATGCTAAACATTCCATAAAGTATATATCTTTGAAATCTCTACTAGTTTCTATACATTTTTTTATAGATTTAATTTCATCATTGAATCTTCCAGAAACAGATAAAACCTTTGCAATATTTAATACTAAATATGGATAATAAATAGGTCTGAAAAGTTTTAGATTTGTTTTATCAAGTGCTTGTTGATATATTTCTAATGATTTATCGTTCTCACTAATTCGGGCATATTCATTTCCAAGAGAATAATAAAAATATCCATCTCTCTCATTATCTGGATAACTATTTAAAAGATCTATATTTCTTTTTTGTTTTTGTATTGGATCTGAAACCTCTGGATCATATCCATAATGAAGTATTCTAACAGACGTAGAACCAATACAATTCATACCAGCTAGTTCTTGCATAGAATTTATTATCTGTTCATGCATTTTTCCTCTAAATCGATATTCTGGTTTATTTTTAAAGACTCTAAGTACAATAGCATCACCTATATCTACACCAGCAATAATATTTACTAATCGTAGATAAAATCCTTCAAATCTAGTTTCATTTTGTAAAATTTGTTTTAAAGCTAAACCGTCTTCATCTGTAACTTCTTCATCTGCATCTAAAAATAAAATCCAATTTTTAGTTGCTTTATCTATAGAGGCATTTCTAGCATCACTAAAATCATTTATCCACTCACGAAAATACACCTGGGCACCAAGAGTTTTAGCAATATCTACAGTGTTATCAGTACTACCAGTATCTACAACAATTATTTCATCAGCTAAATTTTGTATACTTTTTAAGCATCTTTCAATGTTCTTTTCTTCATTTTTAGTTATAATACATACACTTAGAGAATTTTCTATCATATTACTCCCCCTAAATTTTGTCTTCACTATCAATTTATTCATAAGTGCATTATATAGTTCAACTTTTTTATCGAGGGATTTAATAGGTAGGTATTAGTTGCTAAAAGTTCATAACTTTAGCAACTAATAAAATTGTTGTATTAGTAAAGAAGTATCTTTCGTTGACCAAACTATGATAGATGTCCTCTGCTTCGCCATTGACATCTATACGTCTTCCAGGTTCAAAATCATAAGGCAAAATTATAAAACTACTAAAAGGCTTATTTACATACATAGAATAAACTTGTTGGTCATGCTGAGTCGATGTATACTGAATAACTTGACTTAGCACACCTTGTATGACAAGTTTGTAACCACTAAGATGCTGACCTTCGCTAGATACAGCTACTGGAGTTTGGATTATGTGAGAACTTTTTATTGAAACTTTAGCCTTTATATCATTAATTTGATCTATATTAGGTTTACTAGGTTCTATATTTATATATTCCCCAATATTAATTTGTTTAAAGTTAGATATAGCAATAGATATAGCACAAGATACTTCATTGCTAACTCCAAACCCACCATATCCATTCAAAAGAGTATAGGTATATTTTGCATATGATTTGTTTATTATTTTGCCATTCGATCCACTACCAACAACTAATCCTGTGTATGTGATAGTTGTGGAGCACCCTTTTTTTAGCGAACCAACATTAACGCCTAGTTTTAAGTTCACACTGTGTATAATTTGAGAATTAATATTAAAACTTCCATCAATAACTTTAATACTATTTGGAATCTTATCAAAAATAACGACATTATCTAAATCAAGATCACCATCATTTACAAGCTTTATAGTATAAGTAACAGTATCATTTAAAGAAAGATTTTCTTTATCAGCTAATTTAATAATGTCAATATTAACTCTTTTTACATATATACACATAGCATTACTCATAAGTACTCTTCGTATAGTAGGCTTATCAAGATTAGGTCTATAAGTATACTCCACTGTAGATGCGTTGATAATCATATCATTCTTTTTATTTATAATTTGTGCATCAAAATTTATTCTTATATTTTGAGTTGGTTCTAATTTATTAATAGAGACTCCACTTATTATATTTGCATCTGGTTTTGGTGCTAAATTTATTCTAATACTGCCTTCTATAAATTTAAGCTCTGGACTTAGTAAATCAGTAATTACAATATCTTCAATTTTTAGACAATCATCATTTGTCAAAAGTAGCTCGTAGGTAATTATATCACCCACTACTGCCTCATTTGATGAAGATGATTTAATAAATTTTAAATCATGGCTCACAAGGACACCCTCCCTTTTATCACTATGTGTATTAACAGAATTTCACATCAACAAAGATTAATATACAGTTGTATATATTTCTTTCATCTAGTATTTTATAATAAACGTCTTCAATATATGGTGTTATAGAAACTCTTTTAACACGCAATAAATCACAAGTTTTCTTTCCTGAAAATTTTTCAGGAAGCATTACAACAATACTTTTTAAAGTTTCAAAGTAATTGGCATGAACCGAGTGCTCAGGTTCATTTTCAACGTAAGTTAATTTTTGCCTTAGTTTAAGCTCAACTACTAATTTTTGACCACTTAGTAATATTCCTTCATTAGAAACTCCTTGAGTTGCTTCAATTAAATTTGCATCAACTATCTCTGGCCAAACTAAAAAATCTAATATGCTTTCGATGTCAGGCTTAAAAGATGGTATAGATATTATTTCACATATAGTTCCTTCTTTAAAATATTTAGGATTTTGCGGATAAATAGATTGTATAGATGTATCGAGCTTGTAACTATCATAATTCATAGAATCCCTCCGTTAACATATATCAGCTATCAAAAGTAGTGTTACATTATTATAAATACATCTTGGGTCTATTTTTTCAGAGAATATATCCTCAATTGATATATTTGGAAATAATATAGACGATGTGTTAAAATTCTTTGGCAATACTACATGCCCACAAAATGGGAATTTAGTATGCGCAGTATGAATAGATTGAGCACAGCCACATGCAACATATTCAATCTTTAAATCCAGACTCCCTGCTATTAAAAGTTTAAACCCTGTTGATTCTTGACCTTCAAAAGAGATGCCTATAGGTGTTTTTATAACTTCATAGTGTTCTATATCTCCTTTAACCCAAACCCTAACTATTTGCTCTATATCTGGCTTTTGAGATGGAATGCAAAATTGATAGTCTGTATTCATTTGTGTAAAGTGTTCCAAATTTCCATAAGAGCAAGATTCGATACCATTGTACTCTATCAAATTCCTGATAAGTTTTCCCATAAAATCCTCCTACATTGAAATATGATTTATATATCATCAACAACAACTCTATATTTAAGGCCTTTATCTAGTTCATCTATCTCAAATTGATAGATACCCATACAATCAGACTTAGTTGTTTTAACAACTTTATATTCTATTTTATTGTTTATATATTCTGGTTTTAAAAGGGTTACAATTACACCTTGTATAGATATATTGTCACAATCTTTAACCTGCCCCCAGAGTTTTAAGAATTTTTTTTGTTCGACTATCAAATCAACTCTGACATCAGAAACAGAACTTTTAAACTCTAAATTATCAGTACTTCCTTGAATATAGCCACAGATATCTTCGTAGATTGTTGAATAAATATTATTATTCATACACATACCTCCTAACTATCAATAATAAAAGAAATTATAAATTATATATCAAACTTATTGATATATTTTATATCTGTTTTTTAAATTTGCAGATATAAAAAGAAGAACCCTAGTGTAGATACTATTTTCATCTTTTTCTTTAGCATAAATATCTGCTATATATGAAGTGATATTAATTTTGTTATGTCTGAGTAAGTCTTCTATAGGAGTATTATCTAAATATTTTGGCATAGACATATAAAATACTTTAGTTACTTCCTCATTCATAGTATAAATATATTGCTGTGTAGTATTTTTAGTATACTTTAATCTAAAATATAAATTAACTTCTACGAAAACTCTTCTATTTAAATAATTTTTTGAGTTACTTAATCCTCTATCAGGAGCATCTAATACTTTTGAAGAAACTATGGATGTATCTACAGAGAGAGATACAATCTTATGTATAGAAGGACTTTCTGCTGGTTTATATAACGTGTTGCATACTAATTCCTCTTGGAAATATTCTAAATAATCGGGAAATTCATCATCTATACCGATCACTTCAACACCATCTATTACCATAAAATCACCTACTCGCAATTTTCAGAAATGAAAATTAAATTAACATTTATTAGTGCTGATTTTTTATCTAGGATATCTGCATGAATATCTTCAATAAAGACAGTGTTGATAATCTTAGATTTATATGTAGACTTTTCGCTTAAGGTAACTCCACAATTAAATGGAATTTTGATCTTTGTAGTACATAATGCCGTATTTGTAGTATTTGAACAATAATCCAATCTTACATCAAGAAAACCGTTTGATAAAAGTTTCCATCCTGTTAAATATTGACCATCTAGAGATTTTCCTCTAGGAGTTTTTACTATACGACTATTAGATATATTACTTTTAAGTTCAACTTTTACAAGATCAGACAAATCAGGCGTTGATTTATCTATATATATAATTTCATTAATATTAACTTGTGTGAAGGCTTTTATATTATCAGGAATATAACTACTAATACCGCTATATTCTATCTTTTCCTTTACAACTTGCCTCAAGTACACTACCCCCTTTATTACATTTATAATAAAGTATATTTCTATAATCAGTTATTTATTATAAATGTTGCAAAATCATGCTTAATTTATTTGAAATAAAGGATAAAACTTAAATTAAAATTTAAGTTCAATAATAAAGATGGTTAGTTGATATTAAGCTACAAGGGATTTATAAAATAAGGAACTAGATTAAACCTGTACTTAAAGAGTTAATCCAGTTCCTTTTGTAATATAATAAGTTTAACTTTTCATACACCACTTTACAAGAAAATCTAGCTCATCAAATCTTCTATGTCTTTGAATTGACATAGGTATGGTATGTGAGTTAGATTTTTCTTGATTTGGTCTATTTTCAACAAGTTGCTAAAAAATAATTCCTCTCTAATGGCTTCGCCAATTACATGCTTAACTTCTTGAGGACTACAAAATTTATAATCTTCAAAAGCTTTACTAATAAAGGGTAGTATTATCATCGCTGAATAGGCTACCCCTATAAGATTTATATATTTTTCAATAGATACTTTACTTCTAACCATGTATGATCCAAACGACCAAAATAGTTTTTGTTGATAAAACATAACCTCAATACTCCATCTCAATTTATAAATATCATATAGATTTTGTTTTTCTTCTTCCTCTTCACATTTTTCTTCACGTTTAGGTTTAGACTTTAAATCTTCAATGCTTATAGTGCTTAAATATAATCTTACAGACGAAAAATCATTTATATTAGTTGTAGTAACTGTTATAATAACAGGATTAGGTCTTAAGTTTGTAAGGCATTTAATTGTAGCAACGAAGAAACCATCTACTTTTTTAAAATTAAAATCTCTATAATCTAATCTTTCTCCTTTTATTCTAGGTCTTCCACGTTTGCCCGTAGGGTCAGGTTTTAAACCAAATAAAGCAGTATCATTGCGCAAAGCACCTATTATTTTAAGATTATCATAGATATCTAAAACTTCTAACAGTGGTTTTTTAGTAAACCAACTATCACATAATATTACCACTTGAACATCTGATAATTCAGGCATTACAATCTCTATCAAATTTCTAGCTAACTGTAATTTAGTACTTGTTTTATCATATAACTTATATCCAAGAGGTATTGTAATATACTCAATTTCATCACCTTTGAATAATGGGATACGCATTGCAATAGAGACAATACAATGTCCGTTCATATATGAACTTCCTGTATGCTTTGCGTGATCAAATAACTTATATCTATTCTCAAACGTTTCTCCAAATTTAGGCTGAAGTGTGTCATCTATTAGTAAATAGATAGATGTTTTTTCTATCTCATCTTTAGATATTAAGGATACTCCTATTTTAGCTGTAATTCTAATCATATTATTAATAGAGTGACTCTTATCATTCAGAAAATAGTAGAAACTATTAAGAGATTTATTCCAATGTTTAGAGATAAATTTTTCATATATAAATTTTATAGATTGAACTTTTTGCATAGTAATTATAGATAAAATTATAAGTGTGAATAAAAGATAAAAAATACTTCTATATAAAAATAAATATTCTTTCATAGTTTTTAAAGTTGATTTACTGTTAATAATCATAATATAACTGAGCTCCTTATTTGTTATTTTTAGTTTGGTCACTAATGATTATTAACAAATTAATGCTCAGTTATATTATTTTTTTGTTTAAATATTTTTAATTACTTGTAAAGTGGTGTTTTCATATTAAATTAAATTAAATTGTATTATTTAGTTTCTACTGATTGAACTTCACATAGAGAAAGTATAGATATATCTCCATTTGGTAAAGAAACAACCATTATTCCTCCACCTAAAGTTACTATAGTTCCTGTGATAGGTTCTACAACAGGAGCAAAGACACTTATAGTAGAAGTACTTGCAGATTGCATTGCAGTTGTAAATTGAGGAGTTACAGTTACACCATTAACTGCAGACACAGATGTGTTAGTTAATGTTACTGATTGAACAGCCTTTCCAGATATAATATTGGAAATTTGAGCTATTGTTGTGGAAGTAACTATACCAACAGTGTTAACAGTTTGAGGTATTGTAGTAATAGAATCAACTACAGTAACACTAGTAGGAGTTCCAGATACTACATTTATGCTACTAGAAGTAACAACACCAATAGTATTAACAGTTTGAGGTATTGTAGTAATAGAATCAACTACAGTAACGCTAGTAGGAGTTCCAGATACTACATTTATGCTACTAGAAGTAACAACACCAACAGTGTTAACAGTTTGAGGTATTGTAGCAATAGAATCAACTACAGTAACACTAGTAGGAGTTCCAGATACTACATTGATACTACTAGAAGTAACAGTATTAAGGTAATTATCAGGTATTGTAGAAGGAAGGACACCTGTTACAGCATTTGCAGTTGATAATGTTAAACTAGTTACAACTGTTGTTGTTGTAGGAGTTCCTAAACCAGTTAATACATGGTTAGTAATAACTGGAGCACCTGTAACATCTAGTAAATTAGCAGCTGCACCTAAAGTGTGTATAGTGAATGGAACTATTGATATAGGATTATTATTTCGATCGACAATTGTCACTCCTCCTGCAAATAATCCACCTGCAACTACTCCAACTCCAGTTATAATAAATCCTTGTAGTTGTTGAGTAGCAACTATTGTTGCAGCACTTAAACCAGAAATAACACCATCAACAACTGTAGGATTTGTATAATCACTCTTAATTGGAACAGATACAGCGGTAATTGAATTTACAAATGAGTTAGATGCAGAGCCTATACCAGTTACGATACCTGCAGATGGTGTATTTCTGCCAACTGAAGTAACAACAGTAGTAGGAGTTACAATAATAGGAGCAGCAGCTGAAGCCGTTGTTCCAGTAACATTAGCTAAAAGATCAGCTGGTATAGTAGCAACAGAATTAACAACAGTAGTAGGGGTTACGGTAATAGGAGCAGCAGCAGTAGCTGTTGTATTAGTAACATCAGCTAAAAGATCAGCTGGTATAGTAGCAACAGAATTAACAACAGTAGTAGAAGTTACAGTAATAGGAGCAGCAGCAGTAGCTGTTGTATTAGTAACATTAGCTAAAAGATCAGCGGGTATAGTAGCAACAGAGGTAACTACTTTTGTAGGTATAGTAGCAACAGAGTTAACAACTGTTGTATTAACTACATTTGGAGTTACATTATTTAATACAGGTATTGTAGTAGCAACTGTTATAATACCTGCAACTACAGTTGTGCTAACTATAGTTGTTACAGCTGAAACAGACTGTACGTGTTGCAAAGACCCTTCGTAACTTATAGAATCTATATTGGCTTTATTTTCATTTAAATATTCTTGTATTCCGGGAGTACAACAACAGTCTGTAGTATCGCACTTAGAGTTATTGTAACAAGAAGAACAAGGATTTTTATTTCCTCTCATTGGATAACGATACTTTAGATCGTCATCATCTATTGCCATTGCTAATTCTGAGCAATAAGTTGTTATAGAAACTAAGCTTGATAACAACGCAGCATCAAAACCAGTTCCTGCAACCTGGCTACTTTGAATATCTATTTTAGCGATATTACATAATGAGATTGCTGTTTTACCGTATGTTATTATATCTTCTCCTATAATAACTGGTTCAGCAGTTGATGCAGACATAAATATCGGGTACATTAATCCTGTTGTAGTTGTAAGAGTTATATTTATGCTAAATCCAGGAATATTCATTTCTGCAACTGTAGATTGTATAGCTAATAAAGCTTTTCTTATACTATTTGTACAGCAACAATCTTTTATAGGTTTTGGTATTGGATTTGGTGTTGGCTTAGGTTTTGGATTACAGCCACAATTGCAACTAATACATCCATTACAACCGCAGCCAAGGCTATGATAGCCAGAGGTATCTCCAATATAAGCATTGGTATATTGGTTATATTTTGAAGTTTTCATATTTAACACTCCTTATGTTGTATAAAATAACATATTAAATACATTCATTTTATTTATTGACAAGGCTAGAAATATTGCCTTAATACCATAATATTAATTTGCGTATATAAATGACACTAAGTAATAGGAATAAAATTTAAATATTATTTATGCAAGCTAATTTAAAATATAACTAGTTCATATTAGGTACAATAGATTAGATTATTAAAAATCGACAAAAAAGTAGATTTAGAAACTATTTTGGCAATTTGTACATATAATATAAGAATTACTATTACAGATAGAATTTTTTATAAGGGGTAGCATCCATAGCCGTCAACCTAAGAAGTCCTATTTTTCAGTTATGATATAATTTTTAATCATAATAGAAAGTAGGACTTAAATTTATGCATAAAAGAATTAAACATTTAATTAAGAATATGAAAGATGTATTT
>NZ_JBOFOR010000143.1:0-25616 GCF_051659545.1 Romboutsia sp.
TATCTTTCAACGTAATCACCCTCACACATCCTTTTATATTTGACTCTTTGATAAGAGTATTAACATAAAAGGATTGGTAAATTCTGTGTGGAAGAACTTTTAATAATTTTTTGGCCTACTAATAGTATGTACTAAACAACTCGTACAAATTTAACTTATTGGTATGGAGAAAAAGAAGCTTTCTTTGGAAAAAAATATGCTAAGCACTTTTTATCTATTTTCCCTAAAGTTAAAATAAAGATTTTCAAAGGCTTCTCTCATGGGGAATTAGTAATTGGTAATCCTGATTTATGTATTAAAGAAATTGTGCTATTACTAGAGCAATATAATTCCAATAATTAGATTGAAAATAGATAATTTTAATATAATTAATATTTTTCAAATAGTTATTATATTAAAATATTAGAACATTTTTAAAATTTATTTTTAATTACCATTATAATTTCATTTCACTTATTAAAGCTTTAAGGTTTAGCTATTTTATAAACTAAATAGCTAAACCTTAAAGTTACATTATTTTTTAATTACTCTTGCCTGCTAATAATTCTAATATTCAATGTCTAGATTTTCAATAAACATAATATGCCACATACAGAATATAAATATGGTCCATACTTTCCTAGAATTATCAGCAACTCCTTTTATATGTTCATCTAATAAATGTAGAATGTATTCTTTGTCTATTATGTCATCAGTTTGTGAATCATTTATAGTCTTTCTAACTACGTCTCCTAAGTCTTCTTTCAACCATACTCTTATGGGTGTTGGAAAACCTAGTTTTTTCTTTTCTACCATACTATTTGGTATTATACCTTTAAAAGCTGCTCTAAGTAATACCTTAGTGTTTAATTTAGTTACTTTTTGATCTAAGTCTAAATTTTTAGCAACTTTAAATACTTCTTTATCTAAAAACGGCACTCTAAGCTCTATAGAATGTCCCATAGATATTTTATCTCCTTTAATAAGAATATCTCCTTCAAGCCAAGTATTTAAATCTACATTTTGCATAGTTGTTATATAATTGTAGTTTTTACTTTTAGAATCTTCATATATATGTTTTACTCTCTTGGAGTAAGTAATTTTTTTATATCCATACATAATTTTTTCTACTTCATTATTTTCAAAGATTTTAGCATTTCCTATGTATCTATTTTTAAGAGGTGTTGTTGCTCTTAAAAGATAGTTTTTACCTTTTATGTTTGGCATTTTAAGTACTACTGTATTTAAGGTGTTTTTTATTTTATCTGGCAAGTTTAAAAATGATTTAACACTGTAGTACTCTTTGTAAATATTATAACCACCAAATAATTCATCTGCACCTTCACCTGATAAAACAACTTTTACATGTTTTTTTGCTTCTTGTGATAAAAAATGTATGCCAACACAAGATGGATCTGCTAAAGGGTCGTCTAAGTAGTACATTACTTTTGGAAGAGCTTTTATGTAATCTTCTTGTGTAACTTTAATTTGTATGTTTTCTATACCTAATTTTTCTGCTGTTTTTTTAGCTACTTCTAATTCATTATATCCATCAACATCAAATCCAACTGAAAATGACTTAATCTTAGGGTTAATTTTAGATGCAAGTGTGGCTATTATTGTTGAATCTATTCCTCCTGATAAGAATACCCCAACCTCTACATTTGATATCATGTGATGATCTATTGAATCCTTTAAAACTGCATATACATCCTCTTTATTTACTTCCCTTTCTTTTATAAAATTGTGCTTGTTGTATCTCTTAAATTTAAGTATTCCATTTTCTATAGTAAAATAGGTTCCATTAGGAACTCTTTTTATTCCCTCTATCATGGTTTTGTAGTTAGGAACATATTGAAACGATAAATAACTTTGCAAGCTATCTTCATTTACTTTGACTTCTTCTAAAAGTTCTATTAATGCTTTGTACTCTGAGGAAAATGCTATGTAATTTTCGTTATTTATATAATATAGTGGTTTTATTCCAAATTCATCTCTAGCTCCAAATATTATTTTTAGATTTCTATCATAAATTAGAAAAGAGAACATTCCACGTAAATCTTTAACACATTTTTCTTTATTTTCTATGTAGGAAGTTAATAAAACTTCTGTATCAGAATCCGTAGAAAATTTATGATTTAATTTTTCTAGATTATTTCTTAAGTCTTCATAATTATAGATTTCTCCATTAAAAATCATTACGTAATTATCTTTTTCAAAAGGTTGTTTTCCCTTTTCTAAATCTATTATGCTAAGCCTTTTAAAACCAAAAGCTATATTATCTTCTATAAAATACCCTGTATCATCAGGTCCTCTATTATGTATTTTATTAGTTAAGTTTTCTATCAAGTCTTTATTAGTTTTTTTATTTTTACTATATATAAATACATGTCCACACACAATAATATCTCCTTTATATTTTCTATATTTGATTCTTTCCAAATATAAAAAATATTATTCTCAGGAAATACCTTGTAAAATAATAAAAGGACAAGATAATATATTCCTCTTGTCTTTCATTTGTTTTATTTAAATTTATGCATCTTTCATTGTATCTTCAGATACATTTTTTCTGATTAACTTTATCAAAGAACTTTTCTAAGTCCATATCTACAACCCATTTATATCCTTGATTTATATATTCAAGAGATTTTCTAATAGCTTGATGTTGACTTCTGCCTGGTCTAAATCCATAACTATTGTTAGAAAATGTAGGTTCATATATTTTAGTTAATACTTGTGCTATTGCTTGTTGTATCATTCTATCTACTACAGTTGGAATTCCAAGTAATCTTACACCTTTTCCATCTTTAGGTATTTCTACCCTTCTTACAGGCGACGGATTATATGTTCCATCTAATAATTTTAGTTTTATAGTCGGCCAGTAAGCTTTGACAAAATTCCGAAGTTCATCGTATTTCATGCCATCAACTCCATGACTTCCTTTATTACTAATTACTCTATTCATAGCAGCCATCATATTATCTCTGGCTAATATATTTTCGAGTAAATTACTAGTTGATATCCTTGCACGGTTTTCTATTTCTACCTTCGGTAATACCAAAGCTCCGCTATGCACCTCTTGTTTATCTCTAGTCTCCAACTTTACTTCCACAAGATGGCCTGAATATTCAGTTGTCTGCAATTTATTCACGTTCTTCAATTTATCCAAAGTTGAAAACCTCCTTAATGTTCAGTCCTTCCTGATAATCGCGCATATTAATCAGTACTATGACCTCTGCTGACTTCTGATAGTTCAACTACATATCACTATGTAGGTTATCACTTAGGAAGTACATCCTTTATTAATGATGTATCTATCAGATCTCCCTGGGTAAGAACAACAACCTTCATCTCATATATCTGCTACATTTACTACTAGAAATTCGGGTAGTGTTGGACTTTGTTTTGTTTAGCAAACTCATCCATTTCTAGCAGCCTCGAATGTAGTTCGTGTACCTCAGACCGAGATTTTGCCGTAGGCTTCCTTCAGATTCCACCTCACGATGGACACCCTTGCCCTTAGCTAGCAGTTCCCACTACCAAGCCTGCAACGGACTTTCACCGTCAAGTTGTTGCCCATGCCAGGCACACTAACAAAAGATGTAGATATACCTATCTACACCTTTTTAACATATGAGGTGGGAATGCTTTATTTTCTTTTATTTATTTAAATTTTCTTTAGCTACTTTTAAGTCAAAAAATGCTTTATTTATTTCTAATTGTGTTGATTTATCTTTGCTTAATACTTTTTGAGCATTCTTTAACGCATCTTCAAAAGTTTTCCAAGTATCTTTAGTATAATCTTTTTTATTTAATAAACTAGCTTCTTCTACTAAATTTCTTAATTCTTCAGTAGTTACATTTTTTACTTTAATTTCTAATGTTTCACCTGAATTTACCTTTGCTTTTACATAGCTAACCAATACTCCATTTACTTCCTTTTTCTCAGCTTTTACTTCTTCATTGCCTATAACAAAATAATCATAATCACCATAGAATCTAGCTTCCCATTCTAGTGCCTTTTCTGAACTATTTTTTAAAATAGTTTTTTCTAACCCATTATGTTCTATTGAAAGATTATGCTCTCCCATTTTTAAATCATCAATTTTAACCCATTCAACTTCACCTGGTAAACGAGGTGCTGTTACTACTGAGTTTTCTGGTGCATTTGCTTCTATACCCATCATTCCTTCTACAGTTTGATCTACTATAGTAAATGATATTTCTGGATAATCACCATTAGTTCCTTGTGAAGGACGCTCATGATCATTATCTTTTACGCTTAATATGTACTTCATCCACTTCCATGCTTCATCATTTCTATTGTATGGGAAATATGTATCTGGTATATATGTATATGCTTCTATATTTGTTGGAGCTTCTTTAGCTGTTCCTATGCCATCACCTAGTTTTTCAGATATATAGTCTAAGTAGTTGTCATTTCTTTCTCCTGGCTCTGTTATTAACTTCATTGGCATGAACCAGCTATTTTCTTTTCCAAAATCATTTTTCTTATTTCCATCTTTATCTATAATTCTTGCATAACGCTCATTTTTATTATTCTCGTTTATTACACTCCATTCTTCATTAAAGTATTTCTTTAAATCATCTGCTTTTTTATACCATTCCTTAGCATCTTCTTTTTTACCTTTAGCTTCTAGCATACCTGCATAAGCTAATGTTGCTTGATATTGTGAAGCTATTGCATCTCCAGCCTCTATTGGATACTCTCCTCTTTCATTGTAAGTACAAGACCCTTGGAATATTCCTCCATATCCTTCTGCTATACCATTTGGATTTTGGTCATCATGTAATGTAACAAAGTTTGTCATTACGTTAGTGTAGAAATTCCATAAATCTTCATCTTCTATATATCTTGAGTCACCTGTCCATAAATATTGCTCATACGCCTTCTCTACTAATTCAAACTGTGCTGGCACTTCTCTTACAAAGTTATTATCGTCTTTGTAATCTATCGTATGTGGACTTCCATCAAAGTTAAATGCCCATAGTGTATACCACTTTCTTGCCTCTGTCGCATTTTTAGCAAATACTTCAAACATTGATAAGTTTTCTTCTTCATGTCCTGATATATACCCGCCTGTTGCTTGATGTACAAAGTCTCTTCCATAGAATGCAGTCCTATCGTAATACCCTGCCCAATATGATGGTATATAATCTCTTATACCTGTTCCGTCACCACTTGGTCTATATTCATCTTTATTTACTACACCGTTTTTACCTGTCATTACAAATTGATTCGTTTTATCTATAGCCCAATTGAATCCTTCTTCAAGTTCTTTATTTGATGAAGTTACTTTTGATTGTTGTTCTCTTACAATACATTTTACTGTCCATTCATCAGTTAATGTTGCTGATGATACCTTAAATACAACTGGTTTTGAAAAGTCAATTGGCTCCTCTAACTTATAGTTTAATGTTGCTCCTCTTGATAAATTAAGACTTTTTAATTTTATTTGGTTAATATCTGTTCCATAACGTACTGCAAAATTTATTGTTTTATTCACTTTGTCTATTTCTACTTTTCCTGATTGATCATAAAATTCTACTGCATTTATATCTCTATACTCAGTTTCATCATAGAACATTGAAATTTCATCGCCATTTAGCCACCCAGAACATCCTGAAATTACTACCTCTACTTCCTGATTTTGTTCTAAGTAAACTTGATTTAGTATGTATTGACTGTATGCACTACTTCCAATAACAGTAGTTTCTCCAATAATGCTACCTGTTGTTTTATCTACAACACTTATTTTACCATTGCTTCCACCTAATGATAACCATGCTGATACTGTATAATTGCCTGACTTAGGAACTTTAACTGTTTGCTTTATCTTATTTTGGCTACCTCCATTTAAATAAAAATGTGTACCCTTATACTGATTGTTACTTGCTAATCCTCCTCCAATAAATTCCCAGTTATTTGTTCCATCTTCAAAACCTGGATTGAGAAGTAAATTTTCTCCTTGTTCAAGAGTCATAATTTTACTTTGTGGTGTTTTTGTAATAGCATTTATTGGTGCTAATGAGTTTGCACTAGTTGCTGCTAATACCATTGATAAAGGTACTACAACTTTTAATTTCTTCTTATTGTTACTTTTCATCTTTATCCTCCCTCAGTTTTTTTATAATATAAAAAGTATTCTATTACAGGTTTATAAAGGAATACATTTTTATTTTATTCACATAAATCATCTTGACTGTTACTTTTTTCCTAAAAAAATCGCTAATATAAATTTAAATTAGCGATTTCTTAATTACATATGAGTCTATTTAATTTATAAAATTCTAACCTTCACTTCATTTTCAAACTCGTGAAACTCTGAGTTAACTTCTAAATTCTCAGTTATTTTTACACTAGCTTCACTAGACAAGCTTATTACTTGGTGCCATATACCTTCATACAAGCACACTGGTTTATCTAAAAGAAATACTTTATAATCCTTAGGTGCATGATTTTGTGCAACCATAATTAAAGTAGTTCCAGTTAATGGCTCAAAGCTCTCCTTAGAAGTAGGATGATTTTCCATTACTTTTACGCTTTTTTCTTTGTATCTATAAACTGCAATTCTCCATGGGTTTACTTCATCTGTAATGATTATTTCAAATTTATCCTTACAATCTTCACTAAATTCAATAACTTTGCCAAAAGGTGCAAAATTCTCTTTTGATATATTTAAAATCTCTCTCTCCATTTTAACCACCTTATTATATTTAAATATTAAAATACTATTTCCATACCTGAATTAGCCTCTGTATAGCCTACATTTACTGTTAACAATTCATCCTTTTGTGTATAGTCTATATTAGAGTTTATACCCTTTATACTTGATACAGCATAGCCCTTAGGTATATGGAAGTAATAAGCTTCTGTAGTATCCTTTATTCCTTCTAGTTCTAGTAAAAGTCTGTTATTATCCCACTTTTGTGATTTTATACTTATATCATCCATGCTTACATGTCTTGTGGATGCAATTACTTGTGGATGCTCCTTTACTTCTGTTAATGAAATTATTTGACAGCTGCCAAGTTCTAATTCTTTACAAGTAATGCTATATTTATTTTTCCCTAAGTACTTATTTTCCCAAAAATCAAAACCTAAATATTCCTTATCACTATTTAATCCTAAGTCTTTAAATTCAACTACACTTTCCTTTAATGGCACTGTTGCAAATCTACTTAATACACTCCATTTTCTATATTCTCTATCTATATGGATATTCCATAATGTTGAGAAAGGATGGTTGTCATTCATAGATTTATAGTTTCCTGCCATGTTTAAAGCTTCATCTATAGTAATATCTTCATTTTCCACTGGATTTTCTCTAGGAACTGCAAAGCCATGAAGTTTTGTCCATGTAAATGCAGGATATGATAAATCTAAAGTACCTGTTTCTCCAGTAAAAGTTTTTAATGTTGGTAAAGTTTTCTTTATTATCTCTAGTCTATTTTCATCATAATCTTTTAATGGATCACTAAGCATATATAATCCACCAGATAAGGAGATTAGTGAACATACACTTCTTGCCCATTCTACATTAGTTCTTGCACAAATATGGTCTGGGTCTATTAAAAATAGTATACGCTGTGCATGGAACCATCTAGCAGACTCAACTATTTGCATTCTAATTCCTGCCCAGGTTGGGTTTGCATCCATTGATATACGACAAGCATCTACTACGCCTATTACCTCAGATAAAACTCCCCAAGATGCCAAGAAATAAGCCTCATCACCTATGTTTTCTCTTGCACATTCCATATAAGCTCTAAATTTAGCTTCAGCTTCTTCATTGGTCATTAGACCCTGTCTAACTGCTTCATGATATCCATCTAATAAGAGGTGTCTTATTGCATCAGTCTTAAAGTAGTCATATCCATGCTCTTTAAGTCCCTTATAAAAGGGTGCTATATGTTTATCTAGTGATTCTTTACTACTGTCAATCAAGTAATCTATCCACTCACCTAACATTGGCTTATTATCATTTCCAATTATTAGATGCTCTTTTTGCTCTTTTGCAAATTCTTCATTTGTTATATTTGCATTAGTCCAAATTCCAGCCTTTAAGCCTTCTTCTTTTATTGCCTCTACTGCACCTTTATGACCTTTAGGGAATTGACTGTTAGTATTTAACCATCCCTCTGCTAGTGAACCTTTTGGATTTTTAGGTAGTGGCATTGGTTGGAATCCATCATCTATTTGTATATACTCTAATCCATAATCTCTTAAAGTTTCTCCAAAGAATTTAGATACTTCTTCTACATTTTCCTGAGTTACATCACGTCTGAAAGCTTCCCAAGAACACCATCCTGCTAAGGGCTTTAAGTTTGGTCTAAATTCCCATGGCTTATGATAACTATAGCCTAAATGTCTTCTATAATATTGCATTCTTAAATTTATAAATAATGGTTTTGGACCTAAATCTACTTCTACTTCTACTTTTAATGTACCATCATCATTTTCTTCAAATCTATCAGATATCCATCTCCACTCACAACCATTCCAGTCTATAAGTAAATCTTGATGTATATCATAAACTCCATTTACTCCTTTTATTGTTGGTCTTCCAACTTGACCAATTATAGCCTCTTCAGATTTAGCACGATTTGGCTTCATATTTATAGCATCTTTACTTAATAATAAAGTCACCTTAGAAGTTACTTTTCTATCTAACATTACATACAACTGTTGTATAAAAGGAATGTTTTGAAGATTTCCATCAGAACCATGTCTAAATCCAACCTCATCATCTCCTCCTATCTCCATAGTTATAATGTTTCTACCATTATACTCATATGTTAAAACTCTTTTTTCCTCATCCCACTTATGTAGTGCATGAGCTATTGGTGGTTCAATTAGTGTAGGGTGAAAGTTTTTGTTGTTCATAATTCTCCTCCATAAAGTAATCTATTATTTTATTGCACTGTCTATCATACCTTTGATAAAGTATTTTTGTAGGAACATAAACAGTACTAGTATTGGTAAAATACCTAATAAGGCTGTTGCCGCTGCTGCATTCAAGTTTGAAGAGTTTTGGGCAAAGAAACTTGATATAGTTTGAGTTACAGTTTGCATTTCTGCTTTCTGTAGCATATACAATGAGAATTGGTAATCATTCCAACAGCTCACTCCTGTCAATATTACTACTGATGCTGTTACTGGCTTTAACTGTGGTAATATTATTTGGAAGAAAGTTCTTAGTGGACCACATCCATCAATAGCTGCAGCTTCATCTAAATCTACTGGTATTGATCTTATAAAGTTGTAGTATAAGAAAACGCTCATAGGTAATTGGAAGGTAACTAGTATAGTAATTATTCCCCAGTAAGTACTAGTACCTTGTACATCTGCCATCATAGAATATAATGGAACTACTATACTTAAAGGTGGAACCATCATTATACCTACTATGAATGCTTTTATTTTCATATTTGTCTTTGTTGCATTTCTTGCTAATGGGTAGGCTGCCATTGCTCCTACTACTGTTATTAAAACTATTGCAGTAAAGGTTATTATTGAACTGTTTGTTAATCCTCTTAATATATTCCCTTGTTCTATAGCTACTTTAAAGTTATCTAAGTAAAGATACTTTGGTAATATCCATCTTGAAGTCAAATCATCTGGTTTTTTAAAGGCAACGCCTACTAATATATATAAAGGAATTATGTGTACTAAAGATATTAATATTGCTAATATACTTCTTTTAATATTTCCTCTTTGTTTTCTTTTTGAACTACTCATTACTATACCTCCTTACTGTCAAAATACTTCATTATAAGGTTTGAAACTATTGCTATAAATGCAAATGTAAATAACCCTATTGTTACTGAGTACCCTGCATTTTGACTTCTGAAATAAGTATGCGTTACTAATGTTGATAGTGAGTGTGAGGAAAATCCTGGTCCACCTGCTGTTAAGGCTTGTATAATATCGAATAATTTTAAACCACCTATTAAGTTAACTATTACTGAGGATGTTATTGCTGGTATTAGAAGAGGTAATGTTATATATCTAAATTTATCCCACGGAGAAACTCCATCAACTTCTGCTGCTTCATAATACATTTGAGGTATATTTTGAAGACCTGCCAAATAAATTACCATGGATATACCAACGAATTGAAGTGTATTTACAATAGTCATAATAATTACTGCCCTTTGTCCATTTGCTAACCAATCTAATGGCTCTTTTCCTAGCATTATTAAAATATCATTAAATGCTCCTCCATTATATTGGAATAAGAAGTAAACAATATATCCCATAATTAAAGGTGCAATCATTACAGGTAAGTATACTATTGTTCTACATAAGCCTCTTCCTCTAAATTTAGAATTTAGAAATATAGCATATGCAAGACCAAGTACATTTTGAAACAGTGTACTACCAAATCCATATATTATAGTGTTAAATAGTGCTAATCTTACATTTGGATCAGTAAGTATTCTCTTATAATTTTCTAGACCAACAAACTTATAAGTTTGTGAAAAACCATTCCAGTTTGTAAAAGAGAACATTACACCTTTAATTAAAGGATATATTACAATTACTAGAAATAAGATTATTGCTGGCAAATAGAATAAGTTCATTGTAGTTTTTTTATTTTTTAAAAGTGGTTTACTTTTTTTATCATAAGATGCTGTTTTCATTTTGTTCCTCCCCTCTTTAAATAATTTGAGAGTAAAAAATTCGCTTCGCTCATAGCGCCAATGGCTCTGCGCATTGCTAAAATTTTCACTCTCAAAATTATTTAATATTATTAAGTTATATTTTAATATTATTGATTTATTTTATCTTTGTAACTTTGAGTCATTTGGTCTACTGCTTTTTGTACAGAATCTTTTTCCTTAGCTAATATACTTGCTCCACCTATACACATATCATCCCACATACCATTTGGTAAGAATGCTCTATCAAAGTAAGGCATAGTTTTAACATCTTTGTATTTATCATAATAAGTTTTAGCCATTCCTGTATCACTATCTACTCCATTTATACCTGATGGCATTTTACTAACTGAAGATAATTCGCTTAATACGTCAGCTTTAGCAAAGTAGTTTAATAACTTAAGAGCTGCTTCTTTATTTTTAGTATCTTTATTAACACCTATAGCTATATCTTCACCAGCTATTAAAGTAGGTTGATCAGAAGCATCTTTTGCAGGTATTGGCATAAATCCTAATTTTGCATCTTTATTTTTAGTTAAAGCATCTGTCATTCCATAGTTTCCATAGAATTCAAATGCAACTTTACCTTCTCCTAATAATTGAGTTGCGCTCATGTAGTCTGAAGTTAAACTATCAACGTTAAAGTATCCTGCATTATTCCATTTTTCAAATAATCCAGCAACTTCTGACCATTTACTCATATCAAAAGAACCATCTTTTAATTCTTTACGGAAGTTACTACTTTCATTTGTTACATAGAATGATGGAGCTACCCAGTCAAAGAATTGACCTATTGTCCAGCTGTCTTTTCCACCTATATGTATTGGTATAAATCCAGCATCTTTAATCTGTTGTAGTGCCTTTTCAAAGTCACCCCAAGTTTTTATATCGTCAACCTTTACTCCTGCTTTTTCTAAAACATCAACATTATATAATATACCAGCTATATCCATATTTACTGGTAAAGCGTATATTTTATCATTTTCATCTGTTATTACTGGTTTTATTGATTGTGATACATCTTTAAACCAAGGTTGATCATTTAATGGCATTAAATATTCTGAGTATCTAGCCACTGACCATCCATGTGTAGTCCATAAGTCTGGAAGATCATTTGCTGCCATTTTAGTTTTCATAAGCTCTTCGTAATTGTTACCAGGAGCTGAGAATTCTACTTTTATTCCTGTTTCTTTTGTAAAATTTTCACATACTTGTTTAATTGCATCTGATGGTGCTCCTACCTTGTTAGTCATAAATGTTAGTGTTGCCTCTTCCTTTTTAGCAGTATCTTCTTTTTTCTCATCAGTACTTGCACATCCCGCCAGCATAGAAAACGTTAACATACTAGTTGTAAGAACGCTTATTAATTTTTTGTTCATATTCTATTCCTCCCCTCACTATTTAATATAATTATAATTTATATATAATTTTTTTTTATATCTCAATTCTACACTCTAATAGTCATTTTCTACAATTACAATTTACAACTTTGTTTGCGACTTTATTCTACAGTTGATATAATTATCTTAAGTAATCTATAACTAAGGGGTTGGGTATGAAAAGATTTTACAGTTTAAGTTCAAGATTAATTATGTTGTTTACCATAAGTGTTCTAATACCAATGATTGTTAGTCTTATATTTTTGTTTAATTATTTTACGGGTATATTAAGTAAACAAAATATAGAGGCTTACAAAAATACACTAAACTCGGTTTCTAATAATATTGATACTTATTTAGATGATTTAGAAAGATTAACATTATCACCTTATATGTACAATGAAGTATACAAGTATCTGTCCTATCTTAATGCTAATTTAAATGAACAGAATACAAATGATATTTATTTGTACAACTTGAATAAAAATTATTCTTCTATATTAAATAAGTTAATTAATACTTCTAGAAAAGATATTTTAGCTATAACTTTTGTTCCTATTAATGATACTTCTAAGTCTTTTTTAGTTAACAAGCACTATTATGCCTTAACTGAAATGACTTCTCCTAAAGATTATAGAAGTTGGATTAAATTAGCACTACAGGCTGAAGGTGGAATTTACTTTACGCCCTTGCATAATATCCAATATCCTATGTCAAGTAATACCTATAAGGTATTTTCATTAATGAGAGTTATCAAAAATCCTGATACTAAAAAAGTAATTGGAGTAATTAAGGTTGATGCTGAGGAATCTACTTTAAAAAGTATAGTATCTTCTATAGATATTAGTACTAGCTCTGAGTTTTTACTTTTAGATGAATATAAACAAATCATCTACTCTACTCATCCTAGAGATAAATATACAGAGGTTAAAAATGAGTATAATTTTGATTATCATACTAGTGTTTTATCAAACTACAATGTATTAGAAAAAAAGATAAGCTCTAATAGCTGGACTTTATTATATTTTGGGTCTAGAGTTGATTTATATGCTAAAACTTTTATTATTTTAATAGTATTTATAATTATTGGTTTATTATTTTTATCATTTTCAATACTATTTTTTAAATTGAGAATTAAAGATATAATTAATTCTATTTACAATATTACATCTTCTATGGAAAAGTTAGAAAGTGGACAAGCTTTAATAGACTCTAACATCTCTGGTACTCACGAGTTTGAACTTATTTCAAAAGCAATAAATAAAATAGCTTCTAATATTGATAAATACGCAAAAAATGAGTATGAAGCAATAATAAAACAAAAAAAGGCAGAATATACTGCTCTTCAATCTCAAATAAATCCTCACTTTTTAAATAATATCTTAAGTGGCTTTATTACACTTAATAGAATTAATGAAAAACAATTACTTGAAGATTCAATAATTCAACTATCTCAATTTTATAGATACACTTGTAATAATTCTAATGTATCTACCTTAGAAGAAGAGTTTTATTGTATAGATAAGTATTTACACCTTGAGAAGCTTAGATTTGATGATTTAATAGAATTTGAGTTGTCTTTAGATGATATTACTAAAGACATTAAATTGCCTAAGCTTATTTTACAACCATTAGTTGAAAACTGTGTAAAACATGGGTTTAGGGAATCCGGCGAGCCTATATTTATAATTGTAAAATCAGCTATTGAAACCATTGATGACTTACATTTTTTAATTGTAACTGTATGTGATAATGGAGATGGTTTTGATCTAACTAAAACTAATCCTAATAATAGTGTAGGAATAAAAAACGTTAGAGAACGTTTGCAATTATTTGAAAGTGATAGTGAGTTTACTATAGAAAGTACTCCTAGAATATCAACTATATGTACTATAAAACTACTTTTAAAGGAGGAGCATAATTATGATTATATTACTGGCTGATGATGAAAAGCTAGTTAGATTAGGTCTTAAAAATATGATAGAAGAACTAGAGCCTCACACACATAAGTTTCTAGAAGCTCGTAATGGAAAGGAACTTATTAAAGTTTTTAATCAAACTAAACCTGATTTAGCTTTTGTAGATATTAATATGCCTTTAATGGATGGTTTATCTGCCATTGAACACTGTAGTGAACTTTCAACAAACACAAGGTGGTTTATTTTAACTGGGGAGAAAGAATTTCATTTGGCTAAAAAGGCAATATCTCTAGGAGTAAAAGATTATTTATTGAAGCCTATTAGCTTAGAAGAATTAAGGCCGATTATTTTTAGTACAAAAACTTCAAAAAAGGAATATCTTATCCAAGATAACTATTCCTTTGAGTTAAATATAATTTCTACTTATAATAAGTTGTTTGCTAATAAGGTTATGAGTAATAAATCGAATAATAATTACAATAACTATTTATATACTCCTTACTTATTTTCCATAGATGGAATAAATAATATTGATGATATTAGTGCAAGGCGAGATGAAATTTTAAATGTTATAAGAGAATTTATGGTGGATAAACTAGATGACAATTTACGTTTTGCAATTCATTATATTGATTCTGATAATTTATTGTTACTAGTAAGAAGTACTTGTAAGGTAAATATTGATTTTAGTACCTTGCTTACTTCTTTACAAGGAAATAATTATAGTATTAGTTTAAGTCAGTTTTATCCATATAGTAATGAGCTTCAGTTTTATCAAGTTTTGGATAAGCTAAAAGAATATACTTTTGTTAGAGTTTTAGAAAATTTCAAAGGATTGCTATTTATAGATGAAAACTTTAGCCAAATAAAAAAAGATTACTTATTGTTTTCTAATTATATTTATAAATTAAGCCAAGCTTATTTAAATAAAGAAGAGCTTTTATATAATGAATATGTAAGTAAAATCAGTCAATCTTTAATTATTAAAAATATTTATACTAATTTAGAAAAAACCTCTTTAGAAAATTTTTTCAATGTAACGATTGATTTTAACTTTGATTATAGTAATAGTTTTTCTGCCTTTACCAATGCTTTATCTCAGTATGGCTCTACTATATTTGAGAAAAATAATAAGTCTTCTAATGATAGTTTAGTAGATGAAATTATTAAATACATAAAAGCTAATTACATGAATGAAATAGGGGTAAACACTATAGCTTGCCTTTATAATATTACTCCTAACTATTTAAGCAAAATTTTTCACGAAAAGGCTGGGGTAAAGTTTATTGACTACATAACTTCTATAAGAATTAAAGAAAGCAAAAAACTGCTAACTACTTCTTCTCTTTCTGTAAGGGAAATAGCCGAAAAAGTTGGGTATAACAGTGCTTCTCATTTTTCAAAACAATTTATTAAAGCTGAAAGTATGACTCCATCTGATTTTATAAGATTAAATAATACGAAGTAAAATAAATGGGTAAAAAATGAATCAAACAAAAATAAAAATTAGTATTAAATGGATAATTATAGGCATATTGGCCATTAGTATTGCCTTTATATCATCTAGATTATTTGTTGGATATATTAATGAATTTTTAAGAGCTAATTGGCAATATGAGTTATTTGATAATCAGAGCTCATACATAATATTTGCTAATTGTATAATGTTTTCAAATATGTTGCTTGAATTATTATTAATATATATTTGTGTTAAAAAGAGAAATATTAATATTACGAATTAGTATTTTAAAATATAAGTCCTCTGTTTTAAACAAATACTAATATTAAACATCAAAAAGTGGACAATGTTAAATTGTCCACTTTTATCTCGTCATATATTAATAATTTTAAATTACTTTTTTATTATATTTTCTATAACTCTTACACATTCACTTTCAATATCCTCAATACTTTCATGTATATAAATCCCATTTCCACAGGCAAATATATTTTCTCTACTAGTCATAAAGCTCTTATCAACTACAGGTCCTGTTGTAACTGAGTTTAAATTTATACCACTTCTCATTGCTACTAATCCATCACTAAGCATTGGTCTTGCGAAAATAATAGTATCGCAGTTTACTTTAAGTTGTTCACTACCTTTGTTTAATACAACTTCTTCTACTCTTCCTTCACCTTTAATAGAGGTAATTTCATATCCATCATATATAGTATCACTTACTCCAAAGGTTTCTTTATTTTCTCCAAAAGTAACTATACCAACTATATTTACATTGTGATTTTTTAAATCATTTTCTAACATGTATAAAGTTTCATTTCCATAGACTAAAATATTTTTACCAGGAATCATATTGTCCATATTAAATATCTTCTTTGCCATTCCAACTGTGTATATTCCTGAACATCTATCTCCTACCATACCTACAGCTTTTCTACTACCTTCTTTTGCTCCATTACATAAAATTATTTTTTTGCCTTTAATCTTTTCTATTCCTTTTGTACTTGTTATAACTACTTCGTTATTATCTTCTATTTTTAGTGCCATTGTTCCTAGTAAAGTATCTATATTAGAATATTTATCAAATTCTTTGAATAAATTTTCTTTGAATTCTTTTCCAGTTATTTTATTATTTTTACTTATATTGTAATCTCCTGCTGACAATGCTCCACCTAATATAGGATCTTTTTCTATTAATAATATATTTTCTATTCCTTTTTTACTGCCCTCTATAGCACATAATATTCCTGATGCCCCTGCACCAATTATAATTAAATCATATTCTCTCATAATTAATTCTCCTTATATCCAAATGCTTGAGATAAGTCATCATTTTTATCAATTTGGCTTATGTCTAATTTTAATTCTCTACTTAATATATTTCCAATAGTTATCATACATCCTATACCTTGACATCCACCCATCATTGCACGAGTTCTTCTTTTTACTCCATCTGTAGTTTTTGCTCCTAATGGTCTATTTATTGCTTCTATTACTTCACCTTCAGTTACTAATTCACATTTGCAAACCATTTTACCATAAGAAGGATTTTTAGCTATTAAAGCATTTTTTTCTTCTAAACTTAATTCATTAAATCTTGTTATTCCTTTTCTTTTTGAAATAAATTCTTGTTTTTTCTCTAAATCAATCTTATTTTTTAATAACTGAGCTATAAATCCTCCTATCGCTGGTGCTGCAGTTAAACCTGGGGAATCTATACCTATTACATTTATAAAGTTTTTAGCATCTTTAGCTTCTTCTATTATAAAATCTTCACCTTCTATTTTAGGTCTTAACCCACTAAAGGTACTTAATACTCTATTTAATGGTAATTCAGCGATTGTCTTTTGACCTTTTTCTATTATTTCGTCTATTCCTTTTCTCGAAGTTCTTATGCTATCATTTGCCTTTGCATTTGGTCCTAGTAATAAGTTTCCTTCAACAGTAGGTGTTATTAATACACCTTTACCTAATTTAGATGGCACTTGGAATAATGTTTTTTCACACATTGTTCCTGCTATTTTATCAAATAAACAATACTCTCCTTTTACTGGAGTAATTTCGTATTTATGTTCGCTTACTAAATTGTTTAATTTAGCACCATTTAATCCGGATGCATTTATAATCATTTTAGTATTGACTACTTGTCCATCATTTAATGTTATATTATAGCTTTCATTTTCCTTTGTTATATTTAATACTTCTTTTCCAAGATTAAATTCTACTCCATTTTGTGCTGCATTTTCAGCAAAGGCTATAGTCATTTCATAAGGACTAACTATACCAGAAGTTTTAGCATGTAATGCTTTTATTACGTTTTTATTTATACTTGGTTCAAGTTTAAGAATTTCTTCTTTTTCTATTAATTCAAGTTCTGTTACACCTAATTTTTCTCCATTTGATTTTAAGTAATTTAATCTATCAATATCCTCTTCTGAAAAAGCTAATATTAATGCACCATTTCTTTTAAATTTAAAATCTAATTCTTCTGAAAGGCTTTCCATCATTTGATTACCTTCTAAATTTAATTTTGTTTTTAAGGTATTCTCTTTTTCATTATATCCTGCATGAATTATTCCACTATTTCCTTTTGAAATTCCTTCTGCAACATCTTTATTCTTATCTATTACTATTATATTTAACTTATATTTTGATAATTCTCTAGCTATTGAACATCCTACAACTCCTGCTCCTATAATGGCTATATCTCTCATAAGTAAGTCTCCTTTATTTTTGCTTAATTATTTATTTCCTTTTAGTTTTTACAGATTGTTAACTTTATATATTATTATATATCTTTTTTATATATAAGTAAAATTCATAATTTCTATGATAATCATAAGTAAATATTATATTAAATGTAGTAATTGCGAGCATATACTTGGACTTGGAGAACTGGGTTACTTTAGCAATAGATACTCCAGGCATTGTGGAACACTGATATCCTGGATAGATAGTTAATCAATTAAAAGTAGTGTGATTTTTTTATAAAATCACACTATTTTTATACTGCTTAACATTCTACATATATTATTATTTTGCCTTAAAAGTATCACAATGAGTTTCTATATAAAGATTTACATTACTTCCCGATACCACTATATTCTCTGATTTGCACATTTTATTATTATTGTATCTACAATTCGTTACATCACAAACTAAGCAATCACAACTTCCACTAGAACTAGTATTATTTGTAAGAGTGGAATAATTTCTTTCATCTAAAAAAGTTGCACAACAGGTAGAGCAAGAATCTTTTGCCCCGCTACCTTCCATGTTAACTCTATTTGAGTAACAAGTTCCACTTTTATTGTGAGAACAGTTTTCTACATCACAACCTATTTTCATTTTCTAAATCCTCCTATTAATATTTTTGTTATTTAACAATATCCAGTGATAATTTCTATCATAGAGTGTGTTTCATTCTAATATTAGCTTTCAAAAGGTGACTTAGAGTATAATATAAAATAGCCTTGTGGGTGTTGGCATACTGGACAAGCATTAGGTGCATCTGTTCCTGTATGAATATGCCCACAATTTAAACAAATCCACTGTTCTTCTTTATCACTTTTAAATAAAGTTCCACTTTCAACTTTTTGAGCAAAATCTCCAAATCTATCTCCATGTGTTTTTTCTATTTGAGCTATTTGCTCAAAACTAGCTGCTACAGGCAAAAAACCTTCTTCTCTAGCTATATTAGCAAAATCTTTGTATACATGTTCCCATTCTTGATACTCATCATGTTGAGCAGCTCTTAGGGTTTGTACTATGTTGTCAAAGATTTCTACAGGATATGTACCATCTATTTGTACCGTATCACCTGAAAGTTCTTTAAGATGATTATAAAATACTTTTGCATGAGCTTTTTCTTGGTCAGCTGTATATGTAAATGCTTGTTCTATTAATGCTAGCTTTTGTTTTTTAGCTAGTGATGCTGCAAATGTATATCTATTTCTCGCTTGACTTTCTCCAGCAAAAGCTCTCATTAAATTTACTTTAGTTCTACTATCTTTTAAAGAGTTCATTTTTACCTCCTATGATTTCAATCTTAATGCTTATTATTTGCTAAAAATGCCAATTTAATTCAGTGTAGTAATAGTATTCTGCTAAATCATAAAGTTATTTTTTATATATTGTTTTGGTGTTACAATTAATTATAATAAATTTCAATATAGAATAAATTACTTTCTTCAATTACATCTCTCTTTTATGTATAATAGAAACAGAAGATTTATTTAACTATATTATGGAAGGAATTTAAAAATATGCCATCTAGTACATATACAGAAAACTTATATAGTAATATAAATGAATTTGTTAAAATAAATTTAACACTTATTTCATCTACAACTAAAAATATTTCGAGATTTACTAACACTACTTTGTCTCCTTTTATTGATGAGTTAGAGAAAAATATTTTAAATCATTTTATAAATACTTTTTCTTCTAACCCGACTAATACTATTTTATTTTATCAATCAGATGTAAATTTGAAATATATGGGATTTTCTCTTTATAAAGATAATTCCCTTGATGGATGTATAGTTGTTGGACCATACCTTACAGCTTCTGTTTCAACTTTTGAGATTCAGGATATTGCTATTAAAAATAAACTATCTTCTTCTATATTTAATTCCATACATGATTTTTATAAAAGTCTACCTTTGTTAAATACTAAGAAGGAAAACTTCTTAAGTAATTCAATTTTTTACATGATAAACAATAACCCTTACGATATTAATAAAATAAACATAAACAGTCTAAATACTGATTATTCATGTATTGAAGATTATTCAATGAAAGATTGCGAGTTTGCAGTTGAGAATATAAGAAGTACTTATAATTTAGAATCTCAATTACTACATTATGTAGCCTTAGGTGATGAACTTAGAGCACTATCTCTTTTAAGCAAAAACTTTATTGCAGTTGATATTGAAAGAGTTCCAAATGCACCTTTGAGAAATTCTAAAAATTTATATATAACTCTTAATACTTTACTTAGAAAAGCAGTTCAAAGTAATAATATAGATTATTACATAATTCACTTAACTTCAGAGCAGGTTGCAATTAAAATTGAAAACTGCAAAAACTTAAAAGAATTAGACTCTTTACTTATTTATATGGTTAAATCTTATTGTAAATTAGTTAATGATTATTCTAATAATAAATATACAACGGTTGTATCTAGTGCTGTAAATTACATAAAATTAAACTTTAAAAACGACCTTACTTTAGAAGATATCGCTCAATCACTTTATATTCATCCTAACTATTTATCTTCTAGGTTTAAAAGCGAAACCTCTCTAAGTATTACAGATTTTATAAATGATTTAAGAATAAAAGAATCTATGATTTTACTTAAAACAACTAATAACTTAATTGCAGATATAGCATATAGTGTTGGTTATAATGATAGTAAGTATTTTTCTAAAACCTTTAAGAAATTAGTAGGTACTACTCCCTCCCAATATAGGAATATGTAAAATCCACTTAAATATAGCAACTTATCCATAGTTTTGAGGTAATATAATCCCCTTGAACTTAAAAAAGCCTCAGTTATGATTAATAATCATAATTGAGGCCTTCTATTTAAAAATTATTTTTTAATTTTTATTAACTCTTTATTTAATACATAGATAAGCTTATCATTTATTTGTCCATCTGATAATTGAGCTAACTCATTTATAGACATTCCTTCTAACATACCCATCATTGGATTATCTAACATAGCTTTGAAGTATTCTTCTATTATAACTTTAGTTTGTTCATTTGCTAATAAGTCTTTTATTTTACATTTTGTAGAATAAACATCATCACCTATTTCTAATTCTTCTACAACTACACCGTCTAACTTATTACTATCATCTTCAAACCAGTTTGTAACTATTCCACCTTTTTCTTCTGGACAGTTATATACTTCATTTCTTTCATCTACTTTGTTAAACATTGCTATATCAGTCAATACTACATCTGATGATTTAGCTATTACTTTTATATCATTTTGTCCAGCTTCTAATGCTACATTTTCAAAGTTAAATACTGTTTTACCAGTTAAAGTAGCTATTTCTTTATTATTTACATATAAAGTAACTTCCTCTAAGTTAGAATATACTTTTATGTTTATAGCTTCTAATTCTCTGTCTATATATCTCTTGCTTCCTATATGAACAAACTTTTCATTTGACCATAATGCTTTATATAAATAGAATGCATCCTTTTTAACTTTTCTATCAAATGTTACTAACCCTTTGTTATTTCTACCTTTTACTCCACCTTCATCTCTAAAGTCAGAACCAAAGTCAAAGAAGTTCCATACATAAGTTCCCCATACAAATGGTCTTTCATTGAATATATTCATTACTTTTTCGTGGTATAATGCATGATATTCTTCTGTGTAGTCTTTTACTTCTGGAGTATCAGTGTGGTATTTTAATATTCCTTCTGCTCCATATTCTGATATACCTACACAAGTATTAGGATTTAATTTGTGGAATTCATCTAACCATGGTGCAAATTCTTCAGCTTCTCCTTGATACCATCCATAGTATTTGTTGTAAGCCATTATATCTGTATAAGTATGGAATTCATCATCATTTGGAACCATCATAACTTGAGCTTGAGTAGTTAAACGAGTGTTATCTTCTGCTTTAGCTAACTCATGTAACTCTTGAACTAAAGTTCTTAATTCATCAGTCATTCCACCTATTTGTATTTCATTTTGAACTCCCCACATTACTATACTTGAATGGTTGAAGTTTTGACGTATTAATTCAACTAATTGAGATTTTGCATTTAATCCGTGTAAGTCAGTCTTAGACATTATTGATATAAATGGTATTTCTGCCCATATAATCATACCTTCTCTATCGCATAAATCATAGAAGAATTGATCATGTTGGTAATGAGCTAAACGTATAGAGTTTGCACCAACTTCTTTTATTAACTCCATGTCTCTTATATGATCTTCTTTAGTTAAAGCCCAACCTTTATCTTTCATGTCTTGATGTCTAGATACACCATTTAATCTTACATACTCTCCATTTAAGAAGAATCCATCTTTAGCATCAAAGCTATAGAATCTAAGTCCTGTTGGTATTTCTATTTCATCTATTACATCATTTTCTCTCATCATGTTTACTTTTACATTGTATAAGTATGGATTTTTAACTCCATTCCATAATATTGGATTTTCTATATTCATAGATAAAGTTACTTCTTTTACTTCTTTTGGTTGTAATACTAAGTCTTTAGCAGTATACTTTACTACATTTTCTTCTTTATCTAATACATCTATCCATAATCTTACAGCTTCTTCATTATCAGAATCATTTTTAATTAATGTTTTTACTGATATTTTTGCATTTTCTTTAGTTATTTCATCTTGAGATACGAAGATTCCTTTTGAACCATTATCCATTAACTCAAAGTGTGTTGGCTCTACTACTACTAAGTTTACATCTCTATATATTCCACCATAGAAAGTAAAGTCTGCCCATATTGGATATATATCATCTACTATAGTGTTGTCTGCCTTTACTGCTATTGTATTATTTTTTCCAAATTCTACTATGTCTGTTATATCAAATCTGAATATAGAATATCCACCTTTATGTTCTCCTAAGTGTTGTCCATTTAAATAAACATTTGTTACACTGTTTGAACCATTGAATTCTAAGAATATTTTTTTGTTTTCACAGTCTTTATTTACAAATAAATCTTTTCTGTACCAACAAGCTCCTTTGAAGAAGTCGTTACCTCCATCTATTCCATCTATAGCATTCCAAGTATGTGGTATTTGAACGTCTTCCCAGTTTGCTGTATCTATACCTGCTATGTAAGCATCTTTTATATCTTCTTTTATAAATTTCCAGTTTGAATTAATATTAACTATATTTCTCATTGTAATCCCCTTCTTGAAAATGTTTTCTTTGTTCTTTAGTACTAGTATACTACTTGTACTAGTTTTATAGGTGCATTATTTTAATGCAAGGTGTATTTTTTTAATTTATTTATCATTTAATGTTATACAATTTGCTTATATGTAAAAAGGTGAAATAACAATGTTATCTCACCTTTAGGTATCTAAATATATATTTAAGTTAAATTACTAACTTCATAATTATCTCATCATCGTCAACATCGCCTGTCTCTTTAAATCCTATTTTTTTGTAAATATGAATTGCGTTATAGTTTTCTATATTACAAGTTAGTATAATATCATTTGATTTTCCAAATGGTTTTGATTTTATATATTCTATACATAATTCTAGAGCTCTAGTTCCATATCCATTATTTTGATACTTTTCATCAATCATCATATGCCAAATATTATAGGTTTCATCATCATAATCATAAATAACCATAACATATCCTACCATAATATTCTCTTTATAAATTGCAAAAGGTGTACATTGATTATTATATACATATGCTTGTGCCAAACTACGGATCGGATGTGATACAAACTTATCTTGTCCTTCTCCCAGCTTTAAATTAAAACACTCAATAAAATTACTTTCATCAATTTTCTTTAAAATTAATTCTTTATTCATAAACTTCCTCCATTGATTTATGTGGGATTATTTATTTTCTATCCCGTTCTACTAAAGCTATCTAAATATACTCATGAGTATATAAATATATTCACCAATAACATTTAGCCCTAAGAATACCACATTCTTAGATTTAATTCACCTTATAGAATATTTCTATTATATAAGACTGCTGGGTTCTAATTAATATTAACTAGTCCATGTCAGTTCATCCTATTTAAGATGGCGTGAACTACGCAATGATTATTTTTTATATTCTATATCCCCTCTAAAATATATTTATCAAATCTAAAGTAGCCTTTCTTTATTATTTTATTTAATATTTTCTTAGTTGGTTCTAGATTATCTTTTCTAGCTATATTTATTGCACTATTCACATCTCTAAGTATTGCTGTATTACAAGATTTACAAGTAAACTCCCTTATACTTGGGTCTTTCTTTTCTTTATTCCCACATATACAGCAAGTTTTTGTAGTGTCTTTTTCATTTACAACAACATATGCCTTATTTGACTTTTCCATAGTCCAACCAAGTATTTTTCTAAACATACCTATTAAAGATTGATTTAGCATTCCCCTATGCATATTCTTATCACTTGCTACTTCAAGTGTAGGTGTATAATCACCTATTATTGCTTTATCATAATTTCTAGCTATATAATTCGCTATACTATACATAATTAACTTAATCTGTTCTCGTCTTTTATGGTATAACTTATCTAATGTATTATTTAATTTTAGATACCTTTTACTCGGTAAATAATATTTGCTACCATGTTCTGTATACTTGAGCTTATTTTTTCTATTACACAAATCTCTTTTAGATTTAACTTCATCTATTAACTTATCAAAATATTTGACTTGATATAATTTTTCAAATTCAAAAGTAGTTCCTGTATTATCAATAGCTACGAATAGATTTTTATGATTTAGATCTATTGATATCCATGTTTTAACTTCCTTATTTGATGGATTTTCTTTTTCTATTGTAAATATGGCATAAAACTTCGTCCCCTGTTGCTTACAAAGTCTAAAGTTTTTTATTTTCTCATTTTCTCTTAAATCAAACGTTTCTTTTAAATACCCTTTTACATGCACTTGTTTATTAAGTTCATTTTTTCCTAAAGATATTCTTAGATTTCTACTGTCAAGTAGCTTAAATCCTTTATTGGGTTCATCATAAAATAATGAAAACCACTTTTTCTTAAATGACCTGAAATTTGGATAAGAACAATTTTTATTAAAGAATTTTTCATAAGAATCCTTCACTCTAATTGCAGTATTTTTAAGTGGTGATGAGTGTACAGAATATAAAAATGTATTTTCTGATTTCATTTTAGTAGCATAATTTCTTAAATTTCGTCCACTTAAAAGTTTTTGCTCACTACCATTTTTATAATCATCTATTGTAGCTTGAAGTAATTGATTATATAGCCAGTTACATATTTTAGATTGACCATCAAGTATTTGTGAGTCTTCTTTATCAAACACTATTTCTATTTTATAGTGATAGGTAAGTCTTTGAAGTTATCTCCAACTTTTCCCCCACTTCACACCGTACGTGAGACTTTCACCTCATACGGCGTTCCAACAATTTTACACTCTAATAATTAAATAACTGAATTTCCTACTAACTTTCT
>NZ_JBOFOR010000144.1:0-2072 GCF_051659545.1 Romboutsia sp.
ATAAAGTAAATTTTTCAAAAATTTCTTATTTTGATTTAAATAGCACCTCTTGATTTTAAGTTTCATATTATATAGTAGTTATACTTATACTATTTAAATTAAAGCTTAAAATTTAAGGAGGTGCTATTTTGGATAATAATATATTTAACTTATTATTAGTTATAATAACTTTAACTATAACTACTGTAGGTAGCTTTCTAATAAATTTAATTAAACAAAAAATTGGTTCTGATAAAACTAAAACTTACTATGAGCTTGCAAAACAGGTAGTTATGTCTATTGAGCAGTTTAATCCACTATTATCTGGTGTTGATAAAAAAGCTTTAGCTATATCAAAACTTGTAGAACTTACAAATAATAAAATTACTGCTCAACAAGCTGATATCTTAATTGAATCTGCTGTATATGAAATAAAAAAAATATTTAAATAAATCAAGTAGCTTATACTCTTGGGATTTTACCTATCGTTGAGGTAATATAATTAGTAGAAATTAAAGGTGGTTATGAGTTTCCACATGGTATTTAGAAATAAGCTCGCAACTTTAGTGCGAGCTTATTTTTTTATTCAACTTCTCTCAATGTTTCTATTATACTCGCCTTACTTTCTTTATTAAAAAATATCATTGGTATAACTAATGCTATTATTAGTAATATTGGAAATGCTATTAATCCTACAATAAAACTTAATCCATAACCTACTATTTCATAAGATTTTTTCTTTATTGAAAATATTTCTTCCTTCTATATTAGTTATTTTCTATTTCCCATACTATACTAACACTTTCATTATGGCTAGAATCCTCTGACATAATATTAAAATCACAACTGCTTTTACATATATTTACTTCCTCTAAATAATCGTATCTTCTGTTAAACACCTCCTGTTCTCCAAAATTATATTTAACATCTTGTATATTCCCTAACTTAACATCCAATCCAACTGCTATAATTTTTGCATTTTTCTTTGCTTTATCAATTGCTATTTTTAAGGCTTCTTCTTTTATTATACTTTCATCTTTAAGCCCAAAACTTATACTCACCCTTGGTGTAAATTCATTGTCATTTAACATACTTAATATTCTATTTATTAAATCACTATCATTGTCAATTTTTATGTCTATTTTATGTTCTCCTCTATAATCTACAAATATATATTCCTTTAAATCATTATCATATACATTATGTGGACTAACATAAAAGTCTTTTGTAGTTAAGTAATCTTCATTTATTTTTATATTTTTTAATTGGTTTAGTATAGCGCTTACCTCTTCATTTAATTCTTTTACACAATTTTTGTAAACTTCATTAGTTTTCATTACTTTAAAGCTTATTGTGCACATATCCGGTTTCATAAAGCAACTTGCTTCACCTTTTATACTTATAGTTCTCATCATATTTCCTCCATAGGTTTGATTATCTTTATACTACTATGGTATTATTTAGTTAGTAAAATGTCTTGGACTGACAGTCCAATTTTTTTGGAGGGGTATATGAATTTTTTAAAGGATGAATTGTATATTGAAAATATAACTAGACTTTATGAGAATTACTTATCTAAATTTAAAAAGAATAAAAGTCGTTTTTATGATATTGATAAATCTAATCAATCCGAGGAAATTGAAGACTTTAATGAAATTAATAGTTTAGATATATTTGAAGAACTTGATTGTAATCTATGTGATGATGACCAGTTTTTTCTAAATAAACTTCTCTCACCAGAAGATTACCTTAGTAGCCTTAGTAGCCTTATAAAAGAAAAGGTTGATTACAATTTTAAAAATTTATCACATTATGGAGTAGACCGAAGTTATTTAAATAGAATATTAAAAGGTAATTCTCCATCTAAAAATACTCTAATAAGTATTGGTTATTTTCTCAACCTAAATTTAGAGGAAATGTCTGAACTACTTAATGTTTATGGATTTGCCTTTGGTAATTCAACTGATGATAGGGTAGTGTATTTTGCTTTTAGTAATCGTTTTAAATATAATCAATTTCTTGAATTTGTAGATTTACATGGTTCTAACTTTTTGAAGAAGTTTTTTTCTAAATAATAATAATATATAATTATT
>NZ_JBOFOR010000145.1:0-7393 GCF_051659545.1 Romboutsia sp.
TAGATGGTCTGATTTAGGAAGGGCTAATGACATAGCCCCTATGGTGAGGTCATACTTCGATACTAGAAATAGACTTCGATTTAATCACTTGCTAATCTCAATGAATCCCCTAGCTTTAGCTATGGGCGAGAATGTCAAGACAAGAGTGTAAATGATTTTATAAGTGATTGTTATGAGTTTGATATGATAGATAAAAAGTGCTTTGCGAATTTAAATGAGTATTTGTACAATGGTACAGAGTTACATCTTGTGTTGGAAACTGCAGATATATCTTTGATTAAGTGTATTATGACTTATTATATAATAGGTGATAATTTGTGTATTGGAATGTTATCAAAAGCCCTTGATTATAAAATCTTTTATATTGCTTTGAATAGGCTACTAGAAATAAAAATGGAAAAAGGGTCATTAATAGAGAACTAAGGTAAAGTTTTTATTAAAATGAATCTTGTTTAATGTTATAATTATTATTAGTTAAGTTAAGAATTAAAACGAGAATGGTTTTAATTATGCGGAGGTGAAATCAATGGCTGTATATTTAAATACAAATAAATGTTTCGAAAACTATGCGGAACTTTTTAAAGAAAAATACTTTGTAGATAAGTCAGAAATAATAACTTTGCTCAATGAAAAAATATCAACTAAGAGTAAATATGTTTGTATAACAAGACCAAGAAGATTCGGAAAATCCTCAGTTGCTGATATGCTAGGAGCATATTATTCTAAGGCAGTTGATGCAAAAGAAATTTTTGATACTTTAAAAGTAAGTAAAACAGATAACTATGATGAGAATTTAAATAAATATAACGTAATAAATATAAGTTTTAATACAATTCCAGATAAAAATAAAACATATGATGAATATATAGGGTTGGTACAAAGTGGAATAATAGATGATATTAAAAGTATGTACCCTACTTTAGATATTAAAGATTATTATACTATTAGCCATATGTTAGCTGCTACAAATGAAAAGTTCATATTCATCTTTGATGAATGGGATTATATTTTCAGCAATAATCTTTTTACTGAAAATCAAAATGAATATTTAGAGTTTTTAAGAAATCTATTAAAGGACCAGCCTTATGTAGCTTTAGCTTATATGACAGGAGTTCTACCAATAAAAAAATACTCAAGTGGTTCAGCTCTTAATATGTTTGACGAATACACAATGTTAAATGATATGATGTATGGATATTATTTTGGATTTACAGAAGAAGAAGTTATAGAACTATGTAAAAGACAAGATGCTATTTCTTTTGAGCATATAAGTAATTGGTATAATGGATATATTACAGAAGAAGGAACAAGAATCTATAATCCACGCTCTGTTGTAAAAGCACTTCAAAATAGAAAGTGTACAAGCTATTGGACAAACACTGGAGCTATGGACGAGGTAGAAGAATATCTGAAATATAACACTTTAGAAATTCGTGATGATGTTATACAAATGGTTTCAGGAGAAGAAATAGATATAACAATAAAAGAAGAGTTTAGAGCAGGTCAAGATGTACCTAAAACTAAAAAAGAAATTTATTCAGCTATGATAATTTTAGGTTTTTTATCATACTATGATGGCTATCTAAAAATACCTAATAAGGAATTGCTGCAAGAGTTTGAAAAAGCATTAGCAGATGAGTCTTTTGGATATGTTTCTGAAATAATAGAAAACTCAAGAAAAATGCTAAAAGCTACAGTTAACGGAGATACCAAAGTAGTGGAAGAAATACTACATGATATTCACAACTCTGAAATACCTATACTTAAATACAGTGATGAAAATAGTTTATCCTGTGTATTAACACTTGCCTACCTATCTGCAAGAGACACTTATAGGGTAGAGCGTGAAGAAAAAAGCGGTAAAGGATATACAGATTTTTCATTCCATCCAAGAAGAAAAAATGATATTCCTTTTATAGTAGAGCTTAAAAAGGATGACACTCCAGAAAATGCAATAAAGCAAATAAGAGAAAAAGAATATGTTTCGAAATTTAGAAATGAATTTAAGGATAAAAAAGTACTAGCAGTAGCTATTTGCTATAATTCAAATACTAAAGAGCATAGCTGTATAATAGAAGAAATCTAAGAAAATACAAGAATCTAAGTAAATTAACTGCTTAGATTCTTTTTTACGTTGTAAATCAACTTATTGTAAAAATAAAATAATCTATTGACAAAGTTAATGAAAACCATTATCATATAATTGAGTAAATGATAATCAGAATCAAATAAAAAGAAATATCGAAATTATAACTACCTAAAATAAAGGAGATGAAAACATGAAATTATCGCAAGTAGATAAAGGCATTACATATATAATAAAAACATTAAATGGAAATGAAGAAATAAACTCATTCTTATTCACACTAGGGTGCTTTGAAGGTGAAAAAATAAGTGTAATAAAAAAAACCTACTCAAACTTAATAGTTAACATAAAAGGGGTAAGATACGGAATAGACAACAAACTAGCAGACACAATAGAAGTAACTAAATAGGAGGAAATAAAATTGAAAATAGCATTAATAGGGAACCCAAACAGTGGGAAAACCACATTATATAACGAACTTACAGGAAAACAAGAACAAGTAGGTAATTGGGCTGGCGTTACAGTAAACATAAAAAAATCAAACTTAAAACAAAGCTTAGGAAAAGACATACAACTAATAGATTTACCGGGAGCATACTCAATAAAACCATACACAGACGAAGAAAGTGTAACCACAGAATTTATAAAAAATACTAACCCAGATGTAATAATAAATGTAGTAGATTCTAACAACTTAGAAAGAAGTTTATTCTTCACAACACAAATTTTAGAATTAAATATTCCAGTAGTCATAGCACTTAACAAAGTAGACATTGCTAAAAATCTACAAAACATAGATTTAATACAATTACAACAAAACCTAAAATGTAGCATAGTAAAAATATCTGCATCTAAAAGAATGGGACTAAAAGAACTTATAGAAGAAGCTAAAATAGTTTCAACACAAAATAAACAAGAAAATGTATTTGAAGACTTACAATATATAAAAGATGCAAAACAAAGAGATATAGCTAGATTTAAAGAAGTAGATAAAGTGTTAGCTGACTCACAAATAAATAAAATTGACCTAAACAAAGAAAACTTACAAGACAAAATAGACAAAGTTGTTACAAACCCAATTGTAGGAATATCATTATTTGTACTTATAATGAGCCAAATATTCAACTTAGCTATAAACACATTAGGACCTTTAGTAGCGGATAGTCTAGTAGGAATAATTGAAACTTTCCAAGGGCAACTAGCTATGATTCTTGAAAATGCAGGAGTTAATGAGTTTTTAAATTCATTACTAACAGATGGTATCATAGGAGGGGTAGGAGCAGTTGTAGGATTTGTACCACTAGTTATGATATTAATGTTCTTATTAGCATTAGTAGAAGATAGCGGATTTATGGCTCGTATAGCATTAATATTTGATCCGTTATTTAGAAAAATAGGGTTATCAGGAAAATCAATAATACCTATGATAGTAGGATACGGATGTGCTATACCAGGAATAATGGCAACAAGAACTATAAAAGATGAAAAACAAAAAAGACTAACAGCATTACTTACACCATTTGTACCATGTGGTGCTAAGGTACCAATAATAGCATTATTTGCAACAGCATTTTTCCCAGATAACGGACTTATATTCCCACTAACTTACTTAGTAGCATTTATAGTTATAATAGGAGTTGGATTTACTTTAAAGGCAGTACTAGGAGCAAAAACAACAGAAAGTTACTTTATAATAGAACTACCAAACTATCGTTTCCCTAGCTTAAAAAGAGGCTTTGAGAAAATGATAGACACAGGTAAGGATTTTATGAAAAAAGCAGGTACTATAATTCTTGTATGTAATACTATAGTATTTATGATGTCATCATTCAACCTTAGCTTACAACCAGTAGGGGATAATATAAATACTTCAATACTAGCAATAATAGCTACACCATTTGCATTTTTACTTATACCAATAGGAATAGGTACATGGCAATTAGCAGCTGCAGCTATAACAGGATTTATAGCAAAAGAAGAAGTTGTAGGAACTTTAGCAATAGTTTATGCAATGGGAGGAGCTATAAATGCAGATTTTGAATTAGTAAATCAATCATTAGTACAAGATACAATGGGAATAACGCCAGTAGTAGCACTAGCATTTATGTTCTTTAATTTATTCACTCCACCATGTTTTGCAGCAATAGGAGCGATGAGATCAGAAATGAAATCTAAGAAGTTCTTTAGAAATTCAGTAATGCTTCAATTTGCAGTAGGATATATAGTGGCTATGGTTGTTTACCAAGTAGGGACTTTGATGGTTTATAAAACTTTAGGTGAAGGATTTGTAGCGTCACTTGTTATATTAGCAGCTAGTGTAGTATTTGTAATTAATAAGATAAAATCAAACAAAGAAGAAGTTGAAAAACCAAGAGCGGAAATATCATTGCAGTACTAAGGGGGTGCCTTAAATGGCAGATATGATAGTGGTGCTTGTTATAGTGGCTATAGTATATTTTGCATCAAAGCCAATAATAGAGCACAGGAAACAAATGAAAAAAGGTAATATTGGATGTATAGGATGCTCGCAGGCATCGAAGTGTACTTCTAATAGCTGTAATATAGAATAAAGCCCAGATAAAACTGGGCTTTTTGTGCGTCAACTGAGCTATAAAACCAGTTGATTGCTTTCTTAATTATTTCATATGGTAACAACTGGCACACCTCGTGTCCCAGAATTTCCCCTGGGGGCGCAGAACTTGACATTTAGTATCAAGTTCTTACTAATAGTGTGAGAGGATGCTAAATAAAATAATTATTTAGCTCATACTTGATTGTTTAAATATGATAGTAGAAACTGAGCCACTTAGTGTCTTTGAATTTACAACGGGGTTGCGACACTGACGAGTTTTGTGACGTTTAATTTAACAAGGAGTATTAAATATATAGAATACTAAAATAATTAAAAGGCTAATAAAATAAAAGGTATTACTATAACAAAAATTGATTATTAAGTAAAAAAATGGTAAAAATATAAATTAAAAAGAGGTATATATATGAAATTAACAGGAACATTAATAAACTATTATTTTCATTGCAAGAGACAATGCTGGTTATTGGGAAATAGAATAAACTTAGAAGATAACAGTGAAGATGTTAGAATAGGCCGAGTATTACATGAGATAAGAGCAGATGGAGACAAAAATAGAGAGTTAGCTATAGGCAATATCAAAATAGATAAGTTAACCAAAGAATATCTAGTAGAAATTAAAAAGTCAGATGCAGATGTAGAAGCACCAAAGTGGCAAGTTCTTCTGTATTTAAAGACTTTAAAAGAAAAGGGAATTGACAGAAAAGGAAAGATAGAATTCATAGAAAAAAATAAAACTGACAAAAAAATAATTATAGTAGAGTTAAATGAAGAAGCAGAAAATGAACTAAGTAATATAGAAATAAAAATAAATAATATTATAAATAATAGCATAGCTCCAATACCTGATTTAAAAAAAGGTTGTAGAAAGTGTGCATATTATGAATACTGTTTTATATAGATAGGAGGATATAAATTGGGAAAAACAAAATATATTAGCTCTATGGGAGAGCTAAGTAGAAAAGATAACTCTATATGTTTTAGAAAAGATGGAAAAAATGTATATATACCAGTAGAAAATACGACTGAAATATATTGCTTAAATGAAGTCGCATTAAATTCAAAGTTACTTGATTTTTTATCAAAATCTAACATAGTTGTACATTTCTTTAACTACTATGGAGGATATAGTGGAACTTTTTACCCTAAAGAGTATTTAGTAAGTGGAAAAGTAACTATAAAACAAGCTAGATTATTTGAAGAAAATAGAGAAATAGTAGCAAAAAGCATTGTAAATGGAATAAGAGAAAATATGATAGAAGTATTAACGCATTATTATAAACATGGGAAATCAGAAATAAAACCAATATTATCACATCTTAAAAAAGACTCTGTGGAAAAATTAGATAAAGCGACTAATATAAAAACAATACTTTCAGTAGAAGGAGATATATGGCAAACATTCTACTCATCATTTAATCATATCTTGAGAGAAGATTTTACATTCAACAAAAGAGTTAAGAGACCACCAGACAATCCATTAAATGCAATGATATCTTTTGGAAATAGCATATTATATACTAAAACTGTTACAGCTATATATAATACTCATCTAAATCAAAGTATTAGCTTTTTACATGAACCAAGTGAAGGTAGATTTTCTTTAAGTTTAGATTTAAGTGAAGTATTTAAGCCTGTGATTGTTTACAAAACAATATTTGAACTAGTTAATAATAGAAAAATAAATGTTAACAAGCATTTTGAAAAAAATGTAAATTACTGTATGCTCAACGAAGAAGGTAGAAGAATTTATATAGAGGCATTAGAAGAAAGATTAGAATCAGTTAGAGAACACAATAAGCTCAAAAGAAAAGTAAGTATGAAAACCTGTATCAAATTAGATGGATATAAACTTTTAAAATTAATAATGGAAGGAAAGGAATTTAAACCTTATAGTTTAAAGGATGGTATGTAAATGGCTAATAAAAACAGCAAAATTAATTATAATTATGCTTTTGTATTTTATGATATAGGAGAAAAAAGAGTAAATAAGGTATTTAAAATATGTAAGAAGTATCTAACTCATTTTCAAAAATCAGTTTTTAGGGGAGAGATAACACCATCGAATATAATAAGTTTAAAAAAAGAATTAAACAAAATTATAGATGAGGATGAGGACTTTATTTGCATTATAAAAATGTTAAATGGAAGTGTATTTGGAGAAGATATTATTGGAAAATGCAGTAGCAATGGTGAGGATTTAATAATATAAAATTAAAAAACTACAAAAATGACTATTTGTAAAGGATTTTTATCATAAGATGTCGTATTTATTTTATATGATAATAATTTGAGAAGGAGATATTCAACTTGAAAAACACAATAGAATTACAGGTGAAAGTATTTTTACTTAAAGATATAAAATTAGAAGATACATTAGAGCAAATTTGTAAATTGATAGATAAATTACTTGTAAAAAATAATGATTATAGTAGTTTTCACAATGAAAATAAATTTAAAAACTATTCATTTAATATGCTATACCCATTAGAAGAAAATAGAATATATAAAAAAGAAAATATATATACATTTATGCTAAGAACAATAGATACTAATTTAGTAGATTACTTTATGAAAGAATTAGTTAATCAACATACTGATGAAATTAAAGTTTTAACTATAAACAAAAAAGTAATACCTATAAAACATATAGAAAGCATACATGCTATAACACCTATAGTTGCTAAATTTGAAAATGGATATTGGAAACAACATTC
>NZ_JBOFOR010000146.1:0-4973 GCF_051659545.1 Romboutsia sp.
TTGATTTTATAGCTATTGCAGCTACTATCTTTGGTAATATTTTTATACCTGTGTTTTTTCCGTAAATTTGAGTCACAAGTGCTTTGATATAAGTAATATCAGTATGTTCACCTAAGCTTCTTTTCATTAATTTAAATACATTGCTATAGTAGCGTCAGGAAAATGCGGATTTCACACGTTAAGGCAATTTTGCCTTCTGATTGCAACGGTTTGATTATTTTCACCGGGAGGACGATATACGTGTAAAAATCGGCCACTTGATTTTGAATACCTTGGTATTACTAGCTTCGGCAATATTTTTTTATTTAATCAAACTTTGGTCACTTTTTTAGAAATATGCTATCTATTTACTACAAACATTAAAAAGTACCGTTACACTCTAACGGTACTTTAAATTTACTATATTTTTTTATATCTTTGAGTTCCACCATTATCAGGAAGTGCCTCTACAGATAGTACCTTTAAATCTACAACTTTCTTGAATTTTCTACCTAAGCTATGTGTTTGTTTTAAGCTTTGTAAATTTAACCACTCTTGTTTTGTCATTAAATCTTCTAATATAAATATAAATCCACTTTCTAGTGTTTCTAATCTCCCTATTGCTCTACTTAATAAATCCATATACTCCACCTCTTTATATAAATTTAATATTAAAGTTCTTAAAAGACTTTAACTTACTCAGCTTCATCAAAGAATATAGTCTTTATAAACTCCCCTACTCTTTCAGACTCTGATTTTTTTAAATCTTTAGGAATTTCTATTTTTACCTTTACATCTGGTCTTATTGGATACTCAACAGTTATAAATTCTTTTTCTTCTACTTTATCCTCTGTAACTTCTCCAAGTGCAATCTGAATATCTTTATATCTATGAGTTAATTCAGCACTTGTTCTTGGTGATTTCAAAGAACTTCTTAAATCTAATGTTAAATCATTTCTCAATATTGGATTGTTAATCCATTTAATCCCTCTCTGATGAGGATATCCATCACCTGTAGCTTTACTTTTATCATATCTATAATCTGTAACTATCTCTCCTATATATACATATTCATCATCAGGTACAACTACGTAGTCTCCTATACTCATTCTATTTACAATACTATCTAATGTAGCTTTATCAACTGATATAGTTTTAGAGTTTTTGCTTTTATAAGTCTTAGTAAGTATTTCTCCAATATCATTTATATCTTTTCCTGATAAATCCCCTACATGGGGGGAGGACGACATACGTGTAAAAATCGGCCACTTAGATTTGAATCTATTGGTATGACCGACTTACACGTGTTTTTTTATTTTAAAAATTTGTCCACTTCAAAACTTAGTATAGGTTCAACTTCACTATCTAAATCTATCGTATACTCTCCAAACCTCTTTATATGACTTGTTAAATAGGGACTTAGATTTTTTATATCTTCTTTTGATACTTCAATTCCATCACTATTCAATTTCTTAATTGCATCCATCATATCAACGGTATTTTGGAATATTAATATATTTGCTAAAAGCTCATTATATTTAACAACTTTAGTTTGTTCATCTAAGTCATTTTCACGAATAACACCATCTCCTCCAAATAAAATCCACTTCATAAAAGCATTGTATGCTTCAGTTTTATTAGTACTTTCAGTGATTTTCTCCCTTAATCTAATATTTGAAATAAATTCAAGTAAATAAATAGTCCTAACTACGTTTCCAAGCTCTCTAAACGCCTGGAACAGTCTATTTTTCTTACTGTAGTTATTTAATTTTCTAAGTAGAGTTGATGGTAGTATTTTACCTGACTTAATAGACAATACAATCTGCATCAAGTCTTCAAAATGAGTCTCTATAATATCCCAATTTATAGTATCTTTAAATAATGAATCTATATGATTATACCTTGATTCTTTATATGGTCTATAAAACTTTAGGTCTTTCCAGTTTCTTATTCTAGGCATTAGCTTAATACCTAGAAGGTGAGTAAGTGCAAACACTGTAACAGATTGACCTTGAGTATCTGCATGTACTGTATCTGGTTGAATATCAGATTTATTTTTAAGTAAACCATCTATTATATAAACTGCTTCCCATACTCCACATGGTATAAAATGACTAAATAGAGCTATGTATCTATCTGATACATGGTTATAAGCGATTCCTCCGTAGCCACCATATCTAATATGATATTCTGAAAGTAAATTTTCATCATACAAATCTAATTTTGTACCATCTGCTGATACTGTATTTACATCACCCCATAGTTTAGGAATTGGTAATTTATTATATTCATTAATTACATCAACCATCGCTTTTTCTAACTTTTCAGAGGTTATATGCCTTTGATTGGTAAACTGTATTTCTCTTGGAGTAATAGAGCCTTTAACATGCTTAGAAGTCTGTGCAGGACCCAAGTTAGAGCCATATCCAAATGTTAGAAGCACATATCTAGATGGAGCATCTGACAACTTAGGTTCAGAACCTGACAAAGGTCCGAAGTGTTTTGTGAAGTTTAGATGCTTCTCAACTTTACAAATAGATTCTACTATATTACGTTCAGTCATTTTATCCTCAAGAACCCTTTTAAATTCCTTTATTTTAATTAGGTTTCTAGTACTCTTTTTCTTCTTTAGAACAACCTCACCATCTGGATGTATAACTATTTCACTATTTTTAGGATAGTTTTTATCTACATCTTTAGCCTTATTATCCAATTGAGATTTTAAACTTTCAATAAAATCTTTAGGATTGTTAGGTAAGTTCATTTCATTACAATAATCATTAAGTATTGGTATACAATCATTCCAAGGCAATAGCTGTTTTCTATAGTCTGCATATTCCTCAGAAAACTCAGCACATAAATCTCCAGTTTTAAATTCAGATGAAATATATGAGAATATACATATCTCAAAATGCTTTCTTATAAAAACTTCGGTTTTATTATTTTTTGTAATTACAAATTTTCTCCACTTTTCACTAGCAAAAGATAAGTCTACACTTGCATCTATATAGTCTGATTTTTTATTTTCACAACTCAATAAATATTCGATTGCTTTCATAAGAGAGCTATCTTTATTACTAGACCTTATAGGTAACATCTTAATTATTTCAAATAAAGTCTTTCTGTGGCTCTTAAAACGCTTAGGTAGTAGCGGATAGTAGTTATTATTGTGATATGCAGTTAGTACCTCGCAATCACTCAGTAAATTGCTATGACCACCTTCTTTTTCAATGATAGATTTCACATTTTTTTCAAAATCTACTCCTCTTAATTCTTGTGGTAGAAGTAATATCTGATGAAGTATACTTACTGCATTTTCAGACTTTGAACGTTGATTTTCTGTAGTTTCTTTCATATCATCCTTTGCTTTACTATGCATTTTACTAATTCTTTTAGTAAGCATCGTTATTAAATCATCACCAGTTTTTATAAAGCTTTTATATATAAAGCAAATCATGATTGTATATCTTTTGTCATCTGAAAACTTTCTTATTTCTGGAGCTGTTAAAGAGTTTGCTAAGGTTGTAAACTTATTAACTTTAGAAGGAGGTATTGTATTTATAAGAAATTCACCTATATTTATTTCTTTTAAATAATTATAATTAGTCTGAACTGCTTTTATATTCGTTAAACTAGGGCTCTTAGGTAGCTCTTTTATATAATTAAAGTTAGTAAAATTGCTATCTGTAGATTTCAATATACCATCTAATAAATCTTTCTGTTGTTGACTAAGATTATCTGAAATATATTTAAATATTTTATTATTAATTTCATTTTGCTTTGACTTTATAGACCTTTCAAGTATTGAAAATGCAGGAAGTTCACAATTATTCTTAATTAATTTTTCTAAAACTGCATTAAATACATCTTCAATATTTTCAAGCGTTGGTTCATATTCACTTACAGCATCATTAGTTAATTCTAGAATTATATCTCTATCCGAGATTACATTTAAATAATTTCTTATACTTTTTTTATATCTAGTGATAGACCTTTCTTTAAATTCAGGTTTTATCTTTTTTCTAATATGCAATATTTCCTTCATATGCCTAATTAAACTTATTGGAATTTCATCTACCATAGGGAAATAATTTAGAGCTTGAAAGGTTTTTAGATAAATCAAGAATGAAAATACATTTAAATCTCCTTTAACTTCAGATTTAACAAATGTTATTTCATCTTCTGTCGGTGTGAAGAATTTAGATAATTCTTCTTGGGTTAATACCTTTTTTAATTTGGGATAAATAGTTTTATTTATTAATGCCATTCATGTCAGTCCTTCTCAAAATAAATTATAGATTTCTTTCTTTTTCTTTACGCTTCGCTCTAACCAATGTAGCTACGCTTATGCCAGTCATAGATTCAACCTGTTTATAGGTATTAGTTTTTAATAAGTCTAGAGCATGCTTTACTTTCTCATCTTTATGTACTTTTTTTCGACCTTCCCTAAAATTTGGATTTTGTTTTGCAATTGCTTTGCCTTCTTTCATCCTCTCAACGATACAGTCTTTCTCATACTCCGAAAATGCACATAATATAGTAAACATCATCTTTCCCATGGCATTAGACAAGTCCACAACACCCATATTTAGTATATTTACTTTGATACCTCTTTCGGCCAGTTCTTTTATCTTGCTAATTCCTTTTTCTGTGCTTCTTGTAAACCTATCCAGTTTAGTGATAACTAAAGTATCTCCTGAGCATAATTTTTTCTCTAGCTCTATAAATTTAGGTCTTTCCATTGTAGCTCCAGTATGTACTTCTTTAAAAATTTCATTGCAGTTATTTTCTTTCAATATTTTTATTTGATTTTCTAAGCTAGTGTTATCTTCTTGAGATTTAGTACTAACTCTTGCGTATCCGTAAATCATATTTTGCTCCTTGATGTATAAATTTTATAGTCATTTATGATTACCAGTTATGACCATGCTCAAAGTATTGAATTTCCAATGAGTATTTTTCATAATCAAAACTTGTAAGTTATGATTATATTA
>NZ_JBOFOR010000147.1:0-1842 GCF_051659545.1 Romboutsia sp.
ACTTCATCTAACATATTTTTATCATTCTTATGTTCAATAGCATCCAACATATTTTCTACTATTCTTTCAATAACAGTTACTGTTACACAGTTACCTGCCTGCTTGTACTTATGACTATTTGCGTAAGCTCTTTGTCTTCCCTTATCATCTGTTACAAACTCTGGGAAACTATGAGTATGACAACTGTCATCAACATTAAATCCTTGGAATAAAAGGCATTCCTCTGGAGTAAGCTTCCTTATATCATTGTTATCTTTTATTAATGGAACATTGTGTCCACCTGTACCCATATTAGCTGTTAATGTCGGACATACATTACTTTTATTCTCTCTTACATACATACCTCTTCTTATTTGATATATAGTGTCTTGTCTTTTCATATCCCTTACTAAATCTTCATAGTACTTAGTTGTATTATAATAAAACTTTTCATCTTTCTTTTCATCTAAGTTTATTAAATCAGCTATAGTTCTAGTAAGCTCTATCTTTTCAGGGAACTTAAATTGCTCAGCTGACTTTTCATCTAAAAATCCAACTATAAATATCCTCTCTCTATTTTGAGGTATATTTCCATGGTCCATAGAATTTAAAACTTCTGCTTTTACAGTGTATCCTAATTCTTCAAGCTTCTCTTTTATAACTTTAAAAGTATTTCCACCGTCATGAGTTCTTAAATTTTTAACATTTTCAAGTAAGAAAGCTTTTGGTTTCTTAGCTTCTAGAACTGTTGCAATCTCAAAGAACATATTTCCTCTTTCATCTTCAAATCCTTTTCTATCTCCAGCAATACTAAATGCTTGGCATGGAAACCCTCCATTTAATATATCAATATCTGGTACAGTAGCTGCTACTCTTTTTAGTTGTTCTTCTCTAGTCTCATTTTCTTTTCTTGCTGTTATATCTCTTATATCTCCCTCAACTAAGTAATCAGCTCCATCAAAGTTATGTCTATATGTCTCACAGGCATATTTATCTATTTCACTAGCCCAAACTATCTCACAATTATTCCTTTTAAATCCTAAGCATATCCCCCCTATACCAGCAAACATACTTCCTACTTTATATTGTTTTGTCATTTGTTTACCTCCTAAGGTTTTAATCATTTAATGATATTAACATATATTTAGTGTTTTTGCAGCCATGATTGCACATTTTTTTATTTTTTTTATTTTTTTTTATCAAATATGCACTATCGTACATTCTTATTTTTACCATATTGAATTATAATCACCTAAAAGCTACATAAGAGTTTTGCTTTTAAATTCTTATTTATGAAGCTTAATTCAATTAGGAGGATAATATATGATACTTAACCCTTTAACTAAGGCACAATTAGAGGAATTATTTGATACAAGGTCATTAGATGTTCTTAGATTCTACATCAAAAAAGCAATGATTGCTCAACCTGAAATATTAGTTGGTCAGGCTCCACTTGGTGTTCAGGTACCTAAGGAGCATATTGAACAGTGGATAGTTCAAGCAATAGGTGGTAAACCTGTAGGAGCTGGTAGTTATGCCATTGATATAGTTCATGAAAATTCAGGTATTGATGTTAAAATGTTATCTGCTAAAAGTACTAAAAATGGTGAGTTAGCTACATCTGATTCAGGTGAAACTTCTTTAGCTCAAAAGTTTACTGATTCAGGTGTTGACTTAGATAATATGTTTAAAGAAAAAAAATACGCTGAAATTGTAGATGGATGGAAAGATATTCTATATAAAAAATTAAGTAGAGTTTGTACCGAGCAGTCTCTTGATAAAATATATTACTTCTTTATACTTAGAGCCGAAAATAAATTCCACTTATGTGCAACACAAGTTGATATAAGCCAAATAGAAAAT
>NZ_JBOFOR010000148.1:0-3195 GCF_051659545.1 Romboutsia sp.
TGAATATAAGTAGTGTATTCTTTAATAAATTCTTACACACAAACTATTTTACAGAGCCTAAAGATATAAAGTTAAATAAAGGAAGACTAAAAGAAATACTAATAAGTAATAGAGAAAGTTTATTTAGTTGGTTTTATAAAGGCAATATAAACGCTGCTAAGATAAATTTTAATAAGTATTCTTTAGATATAATAAAGAACACTGTATTAAGTGGATACTTAAGAACAGCAGCAGAACAATATAATTTAAGATATAGCGTATTAAAGTATTTTAATGGAGGTAGTAATATGGGAGATATACTAAAAGATACTAAAGTATCTTTAAGAGAAAAAATAAACTCTAAAGAAACACAAAGCATACAAAATGACGAAGAATATTACTTTGCAATAGGACAAATAGCAAGCTACTTAGTATCACTTAACAAATCAGGAAATAAAAATCATTCAATATTAAATCCAATACTAAATTCAAAAAATGAAACTAAATTAAAAGAAGAAATAGTGAAGTTGTTTAAAAAGTATAACTATTCAATAAAAAAAGACAGTAAAAGATTTAATAATTTATATTCAATGATATTAGCATATAAATCAGAAGGAAAAATTAATGAAGAAGTATTATTAGCAGGATATTTAAATTCAAGTTTAATATATGAAAAGGCGGAGGAAAAAATAGATGAATAAAAGGATATATGGGGTTATAGGAATAAAGTCTATAATGGCTAATTGGAATGCAGATTTTAGTGGGTATCCAAAATCAATATCTACAGGAGAAGTATTTGGAAGTGATAAAGCATTAAAATACCCAATGAAAAAAATGTGGGAAAATCATGGAGAAAAGGTATTATACATAAAATCATTAAAAATTGATGAAGGGAAAAAAGATGAAACAAAAGTAAGACCAAAATCACTAAAAGAAAGATATGAAGAAATATTTGAAATAGAAGACCTAAAGAAAGAAAAAGATAACAAAAAAGTATTAATGAATTTATTTAAATCAATAGATGTAAAAAACTTTGGAGCTACATTTGCAGAAGAAGGAAATAACATAGGTATAACAGGAGCAGTTCAAATATCTCAAGGATTCAATAAATATGAATTTACAGAAGCTCAAGAACAACAAATATTATCTCCTTTTAGAGATGGTAAAGCAAAAGAAAAAAGTAAAGATGGAGAAGATGCAAGTTCAACAACACTTGGAACTAAAATAGTAAGCAACGAAGCACATTACTTTTATCCATTTTCAATAAACCCACTTGCATACAAGCAATTTATAGAAATGGGTGTAACTGAAGGATATACAGAAGAAGATTATAAAAAGTTTAAAGAAGTAGCATTAGTAAGTGCAACAGCATTTAATACTAACTCTAAAGTTGGATGTGAAAATGAATTAGCTATATTTGTTGAGACAGAAGAAGAATTATACTTACCAGATTTATCTCAATATATAACTTTTGAAAAATCTGACAAAGATATAATAACACTTGGTTTTGATGAGTTATTAAACTCTTTAGGAGATTCAATATCAAACATAGAAATATACTATAATCCATATAAAGCTAATATTAAAGCTAACATAGAAAAAGCTAAATATATAAATATATTCACTAGAAAAGAGGTATAAGATGAAAGCACTAAAGTTTAACCTAAGTGGTAAAACAGCTTTCTTCAAAAAACCAGATGTAAATTCATATGTATATTTTACATATGGCAATATACATAAAATATCTTTGATGGGCATTATAGGTAGTTGCTTAGGACTTGATGGATACAACCAACAAACTAAAGAAGATGATTATCCTAAATTCTATGAAAAGTTGAACAGTTTAAAAATAGCTATAGTACCTAAAAATGAAGGTGGATATATCAATAAAAAAGTACAAGTATTTAATAACTCAGTAGGATATGCATCAAAAGAAGAAGGTGGAAACTTAATAGTAAAAGAACAGTGGCTAGAAAATCCATCTTGGGATATATATGTTTTATTAGAAAACAATGAATTAAGCAAAAACATGAAAGAAAGATTTTTAAAAAGAAAATTTACATACATACCATACTTAGGCAAAAATGATCATGTAGCAACTATAAATGATATTAAAATAATAGAAAATATCATAGAAATCAATGATATAGAGCAAATAGATAGTATGTTTATAAAAGATGAATTTGAATTTGTTAAAGACTTTGGATTTGGAGATTTTGAAGATTTAGAAAAAGAAGTAGAATTTAAATATCAAGAAAAATTGCCATACAAATTAGAACAAACAACAAATCAGTATATACTAGAAACTTTTGCATACACAAATATGAAAATAAATAAACTATCCGAGTCTAAAGTATATAGCATAGATAATTTAAATTTATTCTTTATATAGGAGATAAATTATGTATTTTGAAAATATAGAATTATTTGGTGTTGAAAAAAATGTATCTGAAAATCAATATATATATGCACATATGATAAGTGAAAGTGAAAAAGAAACATTAAAAGAACATTTAGACCTAGTGTATACATACTTAATAAAATTATGTGAAAAAAAAGATTTAAATAGTGTTTTTTTAACGATAGAAAATAAATTATTAGAGAATGCATCTACAAATTGTAAAGATACTTTTAGAGAACTTATAGCTAATGCTTTATATATGCACGATATTGGAAAAATAAATAGTGATTTTCAGTATATAAAAATGAAAAATAAAAAGTTTAAAAATACACTTAAAGTAGATTCAAAACATTCTATGCTATCTTCTATATTATACTTTGATTATTACTTCGACAAAATAAAGAAATCAAAATTAAAAGGAGAAGAAAATATGCTTCTCCTTTTAATTTTGACTACAAACTCATATATAATATCAAAGCATCATGGAATGCTAGCTAATTTTTATGACTATATAGAAAAATTACCTAGTGAACTTAACAACTATATTTCTTATAAGGAATTATATGAAAGCTATAACTTAGAAATAAAATTAAATCAAAACTCATTAGAAAATCTAATGGATAAGTTAAGAAGCTACTTAAAAGAATTTTATAGTAAAAAAGGTTTAGATATAGAAATATACATATACTCAAGACTTTTGTTTTCACTAATGACAGCGTGTGATTTTTATGCAACTAGTGGATATCAAAATAATTTAAATGTAGACGACTTTGGATTAATAGAAGATGTTTCAAAATATTATGATGTATATAAAA
>NZ_JBOFOR010000149.1:0-3428 GCF_051659545.1 Romboutsia sp.
AGTGTATGCTAACACTTCCTCACATAAAACATGAAAACTCTATGAAGTATGATGGGAAAGTTGAAACTGCTTATCTAAACAAAAGCTTTCAACTTGGAGAAGGTTTTGTCGATTTGAGTAATACAAATACTAGTTTAGAAAATGCAATAAACGAAGGCAAGGAGCCTTGGAGTGAGACTATATTAGCTGATGCACCTATAAGAGTATCTTTCTTAGACACAAAGCCAAAAGACGTATACATAGATGATAAGTATTATTATGGTTTAGATAATGGAGCAGTATGCGAACTTGAAGTTAAATTTGAATCTGTTAATACAGTAAATGAAATAACGCTGTCTCCTTATTGTAAATACCCTATAGATATAGTGGCTATAAGATACAAAATGAGTGATGACGAGGACGAACCACTTATTGAGATAGTTACTCCAGATAACAAAGATAAAGCCCTTAGAAGCGCATTCACAAAGAATAAAATATCATATAGATTCCCAGATATACTATGTAAGAATTTGTATATCTTATTTACTCAAAGGCATTATGCTAGAGAAACATATGTATATGACCCATCTAGTATATATAAAAGTTCTATATGGTTTGATAGTAAAAACAAAAAATCAGAAAAAGAGCAATTAGCAGTATTCAAACCATTGTATTACAATAGAGATGTATCTAGTTTTGCTTGGCAAAATGTCAATGACAAAGTAATATCTTCATCAGATGACTTAGTTAATATGTTAGTTACGGATAAGGCTAAAATAAGAAAGGTAACTAAGTATGAATACAATTACGGATTTTATAACATTGGTTGTTATAACAATCACTTTGACCGTACTGGATTTTACGTAGGAAAGTCAATTAAGCTTCAATCAAATGTAAAGAAAATAGAAATACAAACTGATGAAGTGCACCAACTAGATTCAAACAATAACATGGTAACAGACATAGAGTATTATATAACTGGAGCTACTAGTCCATCTCCAACAGAATGGATTTCTATACTTCCTAAAAATAAAGACATAATAGAAAGTGAAACGTTATTTATACAAGGAGAAACTAGAGCTTATTTAAGATTTGAAGCAGAGAAAGTGTTCTCAGTTATGAAAAATGGTATTCCAATACCAGAAGATTCTCCTGAATACCATTTAGACATAAACGAAAGAACTGGAAACATATGGTGCGTGCTAATATTTAATTATGACTATGACGCTATATACAGCATTAAATACAAACCAATAGAAGGAAGCAAATACATAGACTTAAGCTCTAAATATACAACATCAATAGAAAGCTTTGAAAGTTCTAATGATTCAACTATAAGACTTAAGAACAACCCTAGCATTGACAATTCCGACAATTATTGCTCTATATTACTTACTAACTTAGGTGAGATAAAAGAAATGCAATCAATACATTGTACCAATGTAACTAATGTAACAAACCCTGGTATTAGCTATGAGAACTTTGAAAACACTGGAGAGTATCAGTTTTATATATTAAAAAATGTTATATATCTAAATAAACCAATTCCAAAAGGATATATGATAGATGTTACTTATAGGCATTTAATAACTAACATAAGAGCAAAGGCTGTATTTAGAAGAAATACAGTAAAAGATGGGTGGCTAACTCCAATCTTAAAAGAAATAAAATATAATGTTGAAACATTCTAGGGGGATTATATGAATAGTTACAAATACAAACCTTCAACTATAATGTTTGATGAAAGAGTTAAAAAGACACTAGCTCAAATCAAGCATGAATATAACAATGGAAAAATACAAACAAAAACAGAGTACGCTTATAAAATAAAACAAGCAGTATTTGAGTTTTATGAAAGTATGGGAAAACCAAGTTACAGATACATACAAATGTCAGATGTTCCATCTTTTCCTCACTACAAGGAGATGGTAACAAATGCAAGGGGAGATATGCTTGAGATAATAACTGGGTGTGAGAATATAAATTCTATTTTATCTGAAATGAATATTCAAATGTTAGAAGAAACAGACAATATCAATAATAGCGTATCTGTTATTGATAATAAAATACAAGAAATAGAAAAAAGGATAAAAGCAGTTAGTGATGCTTCAAGTATGATATTTTGCGATTCTTTTGAGATGAACAACATAAATGACTCAGACACAAAAGAAGACGAAAGAATGCCATATGCAGACATAAGCGAGGGCGTATGTTTTTTAGCTACTAATGACCAAATAGAAGAGCTTAACTTTACAATAGATATTCTTGATTCTTCTAACGGATTTCCTGGTAATACTCACGAAGTATATGAAACTATGGAAGGGGTTAAGTATGTAGGAGAAACAGAACCTAGAATGAATCTATCTAGCTTATACTCTACTGATAACAAAGACTGGTATGAGTTTGAGATGTACACTTTAGATGGAGAAACTAAAATGAAAACATCCGCAGTTGGCTTTAAATACAAAGAGGGTACAAGTTGGATAAGTGAAGACAATGAACTTAGACTAGACTTAAAGCTTACATTTGATTTTCCAAAGAAGCTTAATTGCCTTAATATAAATGGTATACCTAAAACTAACTTTCAAACAGATTATCCAATCATAAAAGAAATAATCATAAAAGACGATTACGCAGGAGTTCAAGTTATAAAATACGGAGACTACTTATTAGAAAATACTATTATAAACTTTAAACCTCAAATAGTAAAAGAAGTAATAATAAGACTGTCTCAAAATGATAGTGTGTTAACTAGAGTTGCTAGAACTTATTCTTTATTAATAGACCCAGTAAATATACCATATTACACAAGTGATAGATATAAAGAGTATGTAAAAATAGATAAGCCAACTATAAGCATAGAAAATTTAGGATTATCTTATGATGTTAAGAACAAAAGTATTAAATACCCAAGCTCAACATCAGTTAACAGTTTCTTAAATAAAGAATATATAAAATCAAATTTGTTTTTCTCAAATATAAATTCAGAAGATAACTCAAAGCTATTCTCAGAAACCGTAAACGCTTATAGATACAAAATAGGAATTAGTCATATAGGGTTTATGTATAACGAATATACAGATTGCGGTATGTATATATCAAAAGATTTTACAGTAGATAAGCCTATAAAGAAAATAACACTTAATGCAATAGATAAAGTTCCAGAGTCTTTTAAAAAAGACGAAAACAATAAAAATGACTTTATAAATTATTATATAGGATTTGATGATGATGAAGAATGGCATAGAATCTACCCTAGATCTTCTCATATATCTGGTCCATGCAGTGTTGTAATTAACAGTTATCTAAGTATAGAATCAAGAAATCACAACGTATTATATATAGATAGACTAATAGACCCTACAAGCTTTAAAGTAAAAATAGAATTATACAGACATAAAGACATAATAAATGAAACTCCAATAATAAATGAATACAATTTAAATGTG
>NZ_JBOFOR010000150.1:0-2514 GCF_051659545.1 Romboutsia sp.
CTATATATTGATTATATTCATTATAAAAATCGTGTATAAGTATATCTTGATTGTTATATATACAATATCCCATAAAACTATCCTTATGTATTTCTGTGGAATTTAACAATGATTTTTTCCCATTTCTCATGCATAATTGATATTCATATATGTCTTCTTTTTTATAAACAGCAATTTCAACTGCATTACATTCTATTAAACCTTCTATTTCTTTTGTTATTATATTAAATACATTTTCTTTGTCTAAATTGGATGTTATTCTTTGACCAACTCCATACAAAGCTTCAGTTTGTTTATATAATAACTTGTAGTTATTAATTTCTTGTTGCTCTTTTTTACTGTCTAGACTTTTCATATTTGCACCATTTTTTATTTTATTAATTTCTTTTTCTAGCTCATTTCGCTTACGTAGATAAAGATACGCTTCTTTATAATCGTCTAAACCTCCATAAGCTTTACTTAAGCAAAGATATATTTTATTTAAAGTTAATTTTAATCCTAATTTTTCAATTTTACTTTCTGCTTCTTTTAATTTTAGAATAGCATTTTCATATCTTCCTCTCATTAAATCTAATTCCGCCCAATAAAGTAAAATATCCTTGCCGTATCTGTTACATTCTCTTTCTCTAGCAATATTTATACTTTCTATAAATTTATCTTCTGCTATTTCATACATACCTTTTATTGCACAAATCATTCCCATTTCCTTTAAAATTCTTGGTAGTAAGTTTGGTTCATATATTTTGCCTGTTTCATAAGCTTTTTGTATATACTCCATAGCTTTGTCTAAATTGTTAGTTTTACATTCAGTTACAGCAAAATTTATATAATTATTTATTTCATTATCTCTATTACTTATATATGGTAGCTTTTCTATTTGATTTAATAATATTTTAGCTTTTTCATATTCTTCTATATCTACATATATAGCTGCCATATTTCCAATAATAGCACTTGATCTTTCATAGTTTTTTTCTTTTTCTGCTAATTCTAATCCTTCTACTCCATACTCAATAGCTTTATCAAAAGCTTCCATTGAGTAATAATCTACTAGTAATGCATTTATTACACTTAAAAGTCCTTGTATATTGTTAGTTTTTTTGAAAATTGCATAGGCTTTTATATGCATTTTTTCAGCTATTATTACATTCCCTAAATTTAAGTTAGCCCATCCAAGATTAATCAATACCCAAGGATAGATACTTTCCAAGTTATTAAGCCTAGCAAAATCCATTAATTTTTCACATATTTCTTTTTCTTTTTTAGGATTCATAAAACTTATTTTATGGCATAAAATTTTTATATATTCATCATCATTTTTTAGTTTTTCTACTTCTTCATTGAAGTCTTCAAATTTCATTGCATCCCCCTCATAACAATCGCAATTTCTATTCAAATTAAGTGTTATAACTTTAGGGTAGCATAAATAACTTATAGCTACAATATTTTTATATCACTTATTTTAGCTATTTACTTTTAATGTTGTAACTACTAATTCAGGTCTATTAAATACTCTAAATGGAAATAAACTATTCCCTAATCCTCTACTTACTACCATCTCTGTATTTTTGTCTTTATGTACTCCACTTGTGCTCTTTGGAAGAATTCCTTGACCTGGTGCAAACAATCCATCAGTAAAAGGTAACCTTATTTGTCCTCCATGAGCATGACCTGCAAAAACTAAGTCTATTCCTTGCCTTGCATATATGTATAGTAACTCTGGTCTATGAGATAATAATATATTTAAATCACTAACACTTTCACTTTTAAGTGTCTTTAGTATTTCTTCAAAAGTTTTTCTTTTAGTATCTGATTTTACTAAAGTTAAATCTTCCATTCCAATTAGGTTTATCTTTTGATTATCTATATTTATTTCTTCGTTTTTGTTATCTAAGATTTTAACTCCAGCTTTAAGTAACCCTTCTTCTAGTTTTGTATATTCTTCAATTCTACTTTCATGATTTCCTTGAACATAATAAGTTGGAGCTATTTTTACAGCTTGATTGATGTATTGTAGTGCAACATCAACGTTAGTTCTTCTACTATCTACAATATCACCTGTAATAACTATTATATCTGGATTTATTTCCTTTGTAAGTTGTACAAGCTTCTTTTGATTTTTTCCAAACTTTTTATTATGAAGATCTGATACTTGAAGTATTTTATATCCATTAAAGTTATTCGGGATTTTAGTATTTTCAAAATCTATGTTTGTAACAGTGATGTCATTGTTTTGCCAATAAAAAAATATTGCCAAGGTTGCAATGATTATAGCAAGATTTCTAGCTATTTTATTAGTCATAATTTTAGTCCTCCTGTGACACTATTTATTATATATTATAACAGATTTATGCATTTTAAAATTTTATGCATATATCGAGTAGGAAAAACTCGGGGTAATTAATCCCGAGTTCAGACCTCTCACAGAACCGTACGTGCGGGCCTCGCATACGGCTCCTGATAAATTTTAGTTGCTACATCTGTAGCAATACAAAGTATTAACTTTTACTTTAG
>NZ_JBOFOR010000151.1:0-4140 GCF_051659545.1 Romboutsia sp.
CTACTTACTATAAAGTTAAAGAAAGTTTAATTAAGTTCAATCTAATTTAATAAAAAATCACCTCCCAAAATTATATTAAATTCATGGGAGGTGATTTTTTATTAATACATATTAATTTACTATTTTATCATAACTCATATAATCAAAACCATTAAAATAAGTTGTACATTTTTCAACTAAAAACTCTATTACTTTGTCTGCCTCTAGTGTTTCATAAAACTCTAACATTAATGAATTATATTCATGCTTTAATCTCGCTGATACTGAAAGTACTCCAATCTTATTTTGTAGTAAAATTAAGTTAGATGTTAATCTAGAAGTCCTTTTATTTCCGTCATAGAAGAATTGACAATAAGATAACCATAAGTTTAATACTATTGCCTTTTCTAATGGATTGTTAATATTTTCAATAAATTTTATATCATTTTCAAATACTTCTTGAAGATCTTTCGCATCTATACATTTATACTCAACAGTACCTGCTATTCCAATATTACCATTTCTAAAATCTCCAACAATTAGAGCTTCATCTCTAGCAACTATATTGTGAATTGAGCATATTGTATCCTTATTTATTTTGATTTCTTCATTGGTACTTAGTTTAAGTATAAAATCCCAAGACTCTTTAATATTTAAAATCTGATTTTGGTCACTAAGTTTATGACCTCCTACTGTTATTCCATCAAGTAAAGTTTGTACTTCTGGAAATGTAAATGGATTATTTTCTAAGCTACCCATATCATATACGAATTCACTTATCATTTGCCTAACATAAGTTAAAATATATCTTTTATCCCCATTAGGTAATATATTTTTAAATGTATATTTATATCTTGGTATAAATGATTGCATTATTACCACCCTTACTATTGTATTTATAATTTATTATATCAAACACTATAGTTTTTAACTACTTATTTATAATTCTTTTACTTTTTCTCTTCTTATACTCCTATATATTAGTACCATACATATTATTATACCTGTATAGCTAATATGTAATATTCGTCGCTTTCTATTTCAGGTAGTATCTCAAATTTATTTTTCTTATTTTTATTTTTTTATCATTTTAGCATTATATTCACTGACTTAATATCAAACCTACCACTATGGTAACTTTGTGATAAATTTTTTATTTGTTCATAGTCTTCATGAGTTTCATCTTTTAATATTTCTAAATACTCATAATAACCCCATTCCCCTCCAATATCTTCTGGAGGAGAGTCTCCATTTCCATCTACACAAACTGCATGGTACTTATCATAATCAAATAAAATATCTTCTACTGAAATAACGTGTATCCAATCATCTCCAAAATCATATCTATATACTATATTTTTATATTTAGGAAGATATTCAGATAAAGATACCTTGGCATCATTCAATGTTTTTATATTATATTCATCTGCAAATTCATCTTCATAACCTATTATTCTCGCCATTTCTTTAGCTTTATCTATAATAGTAAACTCATACAAATGACCGTTATGCCACTGAAATGCTCTTTGCATTACCTTATGTAAATCTCTAAATGTATAATTAAGTGGAACTATTAATTCTCTTGATATATCCATTTTTTCAAAATCTAATCTCGCTTTTATTTTAACTGCCTTACATCTAATAGGTGGCATATTATATAATTTTTCTAATTCTTCATACAGTAGTTCTTTAGGATAAGCATATCCATTAATATTTAGTGGAGCATTATTTGATATCTTTGAAAGTTGATACGGCGATATATCATCACTATTCATTCTGCTATAGTGATTTACATCTTTACCTGCACTATTCATTCTTGCCACTTGTTTTCTATCTTGAGTTGTTGAGAAAGTTATTTCACCTATATCTTCTATGTATTTTAATATTATTTCTTGATTAACACAGTCTATTTCAAAATTTTTTCGTATAGCTTCTACTATTAGATTTTGAATATTTTTAAAGTCCTTTGCTTTAAGTCCATATAATACGACTGTGTATCTAGTTGCATCATTTGTTAGTATTAAAGTTTTTCTTCTATTTATTCTTATTATATTACCATGCCATGAAAATAGTGAATTTAAAACTTTTTCTAAGTCTGGCTTTATATTTAGTTCTTCTTGTAATTTTTTCGTACAGTTTATTATCACTTATTTATATCTCCTTTTAATAAAACTTTTAATTAAATATAGATAATTCTTCAATTAATGCTCTCTTTTGTTTGTGCTTTTGTCTTATGCTTTCGAGTTCTAATTTACAAGATTTTTCATCGTTTAATATATTTATATAAATATCTATCATCTGCCTTATGTATACACTTGATTTTTTATAAATATTTCTATTTCCATTCTTAATCATATCCTCAAATACTTCTTTGTAGTAACTTATAATTTCTCTGGGATAGTTATTTTTTAGTAATGAAGCATATTGGTCTAATATGGTTGTATCAATTTTACCCATATAGTTCTTTTTAGGATTAACTATATGCATTAATATATTTTCATATTTTTTTTCATTAATACAAATCAGTAAATAATCAGATAAATCTTTCTTCTCTATATTATCTAATAATTCTACACTTATATTTTCAAATTGCTCTTTGCTAAATAATGTTTTTAATTTATTATAATAATCATAGTGGTCTTTATGATTATCTGAATCTATTAATCTTAATAATATGGTTTTGCATTTTTCATATTCATTCTTGCTCATGTAGTATTCATAAATATGGTTTAAAACCATAGGCATATTAGATTTTTCTTTTTCTGCAACTTCCAATATTCTAATTATATTATCTTCATCATTTTTATTTATATAGTAACTTATAAGGTACTCAAATAGTTCATCTTTTCTACCTTTTCCTTTTTTGAGTCCATCTTCACAAGTTATTACTGCTTTTCCTATATTATCTTCATAAATATAAAACTCTGCAAGATCCCAAAAATCCATACCTCTGTTTAACTTTTTATTTCTTTCTTGTAGATATTTCTCATTATCCTCTAAATCATCTCTATATATACTTATTATTAAGCTTTGATTATAATCTGTAGGGTCTTCTTTTAACTTATCTACCGCTAAATACCATAGCTCTTTTGTATCACCACATAATGAAAATATCATATCTGTAATAGAATCTTCAAATCCTGAATTTTGTTTATGGTACTCAAAAAATCCTTCTTTTATAATTTTAACTTTTGACTCATTAGGTATTTTTCCTTCTTCATTTAAAAGAATTATATTATCTAGGTATTTTATACATTTGTCTTCTTCATTGTATGGTCCGCCACCATATTCATTGAATTTAGATATTATTTTTTTAGCTTTGTTCCAATAATTTATAGCATTGCATTCGCTTTTTATATTATTATTTAAATTTTTTTCTATGTATTTTTCTATCTCTTTTCTAAATATATGGTTAGATTCTATTAAGTGTTTTAATATTTTGTATAAATCAGATTTAGACATTTCTTTTATTTCTTCTATTAAATCATTTTTTTCCATTTTTAAATACTCCTGTTTTAATCTTGGGATAGGTTATAATTTTAATTTTTGTCTTGCATAATACAGTATATCTTCTATTGATTCCCATACCATGTGTATCCATCTATAATAAATTCACTAAAGAGATGGAACAATTAATTATTTTTCTTCTTGATACTTTTCGCTCTTAATACACCAAACTTCTTGGAATATTAAATTCTCTACACATGGCGCTGATACTGTATTTATTCCTACACAACTTCTAGCTGCATTATGTCCAGCCAATCTACCAATACATATTACTCCTTCGCTCCATCTATAAACATAAATTTTATCCATAGGTTATATGATTATAGTTATTTACCATAATATATCTTTTCTCTAATTAGTTCTATTTTGAGTTTTAGAAAAAATAATTCCTCCAGCTTCTTCTAAGTAAGTTGATATAATATATCTATTTATACAATGTTATATCTAGCAACATCATTTACTAATACTAGGTTTTTTCGTCTGTTTATCTTAATTAGGTTTGCATGCCATGAAAATAGTGGATTATGAACCTCAACTAACTCTGGTTTTATTCCTAATTCATCTTGTAGTTTTTTAGTGCAATTTATTATCATTATTACATACCTCATGTTATTTTTATTTTTAACTATTATTTAGGTAAATACTCACTTTCAT
>NZ_JBOFOR010000152.1:0-2728 GCF_051659545.1 Romboutsia sp.
TTATAAAGACTTAGACTTAAAGGATAGGAATGGTAATACTGACATAAAGAGAGCATATGAAAGATATTATACAAAAAGAAAAGAAGTAGAGTCTGCTTCTAACCCAAGGGCTTTATATATAGAAAAGATGAATTATCCATTGGAGCCTGATGAAATGTTTTTAGCATTAAGAGGGGGGTTCTTTCCTACTAATGAATTAAGAAGGGTTAGGATAGATTTAACAGCTAATGAAGTACTGTTAAATTCCTTTATGCGAGTAGAGTTTGGATTAAATGCTGGGATTCCTTATATGATAGATTCACAGAAACCAGTTATTACAGAATATCCCTTTAATAATAATAAAGATACAGACACTGCAATAGAGATTTATGCATTACCTATTAAAGATGAAAGTGGTAAGATACCCCACTTTAGATATATTGCAGGAAATGACCCAGTAGATGATGATGATAAGAATGCAGAAAGTTCTTTGCAAAGTGGTTTTATATTAGATACTTGGAGTGATGAGATAGTAGCAGAATATACTGGAAGACCTTTACTTGCTGAAAATTACTACGAACAATTAAGGAGATTGTTGTTATTTTATAATGCTACTTTAAACTATGAAAACAATAAGAAAGGGTTATATGGTCATTTTAGCAGAACAAATAGTCTGTATTTATTAGCTACTACCCCAGAAACCTTAATAGAGAAGAATATTTTAAAGCCTCAGTCCAATGTTGGAAATAAGAAATATGGCACACCAGCTAATGAGGCCATTAATGAGGAAGCTTTAAGAAGGAGTTTAGCTTGGTTGCTAACAGATAATAAGAAATATGCCCAGTTAAAGAACTATGAGTTAATTAAGAGTAGGGCATTGTTGCTTGAGTTAGAGAAGTGGATAAAAGGTAAGAATGCTGATAGGGTTAGTGCACTGGGACTTTTAATGTTATACAGGGATGAGATAATTAAAATGGGCACTAATGATGATTTAGCTAATGCTATATCAGAGTCTAACCCCTATACTGACCAGTTCTGGAAGAAGGGTTTATTAAGGGCACAACAACGTAGGAGAGGCATGGGTTTAAATAGATAATTTCAGGTATATAATTTTGTTAAAGAATAACATATAATGTTTATGTGGTATTCTATTATTAAGTATAATTGTATTAAAAATCAGAAAGATGGATAATTTAGGTTTAGTATATTTCCCCAATCAAAAGATACCCACCAGCAAGAAGAATGAAGAGTGGTGCAAGAGGTGTATAGATGCTGCTGAAAATTTATTGTTTTTTAAAGACCCCAAGATAGCTAAGAGTAGACGTAACAAAGTAGTTAATTATAATTTACTTAATGGTCAACTTATGGATAGTGATATACACGATTTATTTAATCCATTTGGTATAGATGGTGGTACTGCCCCAACTAACATACAGAGCTATAATTTGGTACGTTCTAAAGTAGATTTATTGGCTGGTGAGGAGTTTAAAAGGAACTTTGATTGGAAGCTTTACTCTGTTAATCAGGATAGTGTTTCATTAAGGGAAGAACACCTTAAAGATAAAGTATTTGAGGTAGCTGTAGAAGCTCTTAAAAATAAAGAGATGGATGAAGCAGCCATTGAAAGAAGACTTAAATCCCTTGAGCAGTATATGAAATACCAGTATCAAGATTTAAGGGAAATTACAGGGACAAGGATACTTGAGCATTTATGGTATGAATTGAGGTTAAAACCTTTATTTAATAGAGGTATTTATGATGCCCTAACAGTTTCTGAAGAGATTTATAGAACAGATATTATTGGTGGAAGACCTGTATTAGAAAGGGTTAACCCACTTAACTTTGAAGCATTGATGATGGGTTCCTCAACTAACATTGAAGATGCTGAAATAACAGTAGAATATTCTTATAAAGGTATAGGTAAAATAGTAGAGGAATACTATGACTACCTTACAGAACAACAGATAGATAAACTTGAGAAAGGTAACTACACCTTAAATAATATGCAGGGTAGGCCTAATATGTGGATTAACCAGAATTATGAAATGCCTGTTGAAGTTGTTGATTTGATGTATAATAAAGATGGTCAGAGTATAGCTGGTTTAGCCAATTCACAGATGTTTGATGGGTTTGGTACTTATATTAATGAAAGAGGAGAGTTAAGGGTACTTATAACAAGATGGAAGTCAAGGATTCCACGTTATATATTATCTATGATAGACCCAGATAGTGGTGATAAAATAGAGACATTAGTATCTGAGTACTTTAAAGTTACCCAAGAGATGAAGGATATGGGGGTAACAGTTAAGAAGATTTGGGTTAATGAGTGGTACGAAGGAGTTAAGGTAGGTCAGGATATTTACCTTAAAATGGGACCACGTAAAGTACAATTTAGAAACATGATAAATCCTGCTATAGCTAAATCTGGTTATGTAGGTGGGTATTACAACATTAATGACAGTAGGGCATATTCATTGGTAGATAGGATGAAACCATTTCAATACCTATACAATGTTATTATGCGTAGGGTAGAGTTAGCTATTGCAGCATGGAAACCCCCCATTACAGAGATAAACTTGGCATTAAAGCCCAATGATTGGACTTTAGAGGAATGGATGCATTACCTTGCCAATGGCTTTAGTATTATAAATCCCTTTAACACTATTACAGAAGGTCCTGCTAAAGGTACTATTGTAGGTACAAGCAACACTTTTAACCAAGGTGCAAGGGCTGTACCCTCTGATAGTAT
>NZ_JBOFOR010000153.1:0-30659 GCF_051659545.1 Romboutsia sp.
CACAGGGCATTGGGCGACGGGGCAGTGAATGGCTATCCTCAAAAGCTACGAACACAAGCGAGCGATAAGATACGTAGCAGGCATGATATGTAATATGATGTTTGCGGAGTATCTTATCGTGAGACGTGTTCGTGCGTTGAGGATTAGTCAGAGGGGCATGGCCGATAGGCCTTCCTATAGCCAATTAACCATCTATAGATTACTAACTTTGGATATAGTTTAGGACCTTTATTTAGAGATATCTTTTGAGTTAGCGATTGTAGTGGAAATCCTTATGAGCGCACTTTGCTCATAAGATTGGAACGGAAAGTGCGGTGGCGATAGCCAAACTCCATAAGTATCAAATCTAGGTATATCAATATAAGGAATGATATACCTAGCACTGTAACAAGAAAAAAATAAGTACTAAAATTATATAAAATAAACATGAAAGTATATAACTAAACAGGTTGCAGTGGTAATATTACAAGCAGTATATTTTTAAGTCTGGCATCGCAGTTTGCAGCGCTATTTGCTGCAATCTGTGAGGTCAGACTAGACCACATAGTTTTGACCCAAGAATATTAATAAAGATAGTTGATGAAGGAGCGGTTTTTGCTCCTTCTTCAACTATCCACCTATTCTTTTTTATAAAGTTGCAGTTATAGATATCTATTGTTTCTGTTCTTACTAGTTATCAAAGTACAAAAATGTTAATATATAGATATACAATACTAATACAAAAACAATACATCCATAAAGGAGGTAATTAATGACTAAAGAAGAATTCAAAAAAATGAATTTTAAAGATAAAGTTTCATATCTAAATGCAAAGTTAAGTGAAGGTCAAACTGTTATAAAAATTAGAGAAGACATAGGAATTGGTGAAAAAGCATTACAAAGGGATATCAAGGCAAATGGATATAAGTATGATAATAAATCAAAGCAATACATAGCCAATACAGATGCTAATATAGAGTCTAATACAACATCTAATACAAGTTCCAATACACAGAAAAAAGATATTGTTGTATTGGATGAAAATACAAGTCCAATACTTAAAGAATCTCAGGAAGTAGCGATTAATTTTTTAGAAGAAAATTTAGAGGTATTTGAGCTTATAGTTGAAAAATTTAAAGCAAATACAATGTCCAATACAACATCCAATACAGAAAATAATACTATAGTTGTAGACCTAATAGATGATAAACATCTAAAGCCACAAGCCAAAGCTTTTAGAGTCAATATGTTTGTTTATAAGGAGTGGCAAGAGTTTTGTGAAAATAAAAGATTTAGTAAACAAGATTTATTATCTATGGCTATGAAAGAGTATATGGAAAAATATAAATAAAAAGATATTACAACTTAATGATATAATTAAACTAAAGGCGGTGAACTAATGAAAAAGCCAAATTATGAAGATTTAATAATGAAAAGAGCCATGGATATATTTGCAGAAGATGGATTAAAGTTCTTTGGAATAGATAAAAAAGTAAAAGAGCCAGGTCCAACGGAATTAGTTGTTTTAAAAACACAAAATATGTTTATGGATTATACTTTTTTAATGGAAGATGATACATATATACATTTTGAGTTTCAAACAACAAATAAAAATGTATCAGATTTAAGAAGGTTTAGAGCATATGAAGCATTACTTAGCCATCAAACTGGAAAAGATGTTATAACATATGTTGTTTATTCCTCTAATATAATAGATGTAAATGATGTTTTAAAAACTGGTATAAATGAGTTTAAAGTAAATACTATATCTATGGTTGATAAAAATGGTGATGAGGTATTTAATTATATATATGATAAAATAAACAAAGGAATAAGTTTATCAAAAGACGATATAATATCATTATCATTTACACCTATAATGGGTGGAGAATTAAGTAAGCTAGATAGAATTTTAAATACTATTAAGGTATTAAAAGATATAGATGATACTTATAGACCTGATGTTGAATCTATAATATATGCCTTTGCAAATAAATTTTTAAGTGGTAAAGATTTAGAAAGAGTAAAGGAGGAACTTAAAGTGACAGAATTAGGGAAAAGTTTAATGGATGAAGCTAAAAAAGAAAAAGCATTAGAGATAGCTGCGAGCTTATTAGATGTTCTATCAATCGAGATGATAGCTAATAAGACTGGCCTGACTGTAGAAGAAGTTAAGTCATTAAAAGAAGAATCTAAATAAATTATAGATGGAGGGCATTGCCCTCTATTTTTGTGTATTTTTATTAATTCGACAAACTTTGATAAATAAATTAATATATATTATATGAAAAATAAAAAGTGTATAGAGTATTTTAAGTTGAATATATTGGTAGTACTTAGATTAAAAGAGTTAATTTGGTTTAAAAAGTCAAGTTTGAGCCGGCAAACTTGACTTTTTTAGTTTTTAATTGCATTATAAAATATAAAAAGACATCATAAGGAATTGCAGTTGGAGGATAATATGAAAAAAAGAGCAGTAAGTTATTGTAGAATATCAACCTTGATGCAAGTAGATAATACTTCACTTAAGGACCAAGAAGACAAAATTAGAATGTATGCTAAACTTCACGATATCGTTATAGATGAAATATTTATAGATAAAGCAGTATCAGGTAAATCAACTGATAGACCGGAGTATGATAAAATGATGGACTATATAAAGACAAATAATATAGATATGATTATAGTTTATAAAAATGATAGGATACATAGGAGTTTATATAATTTATTGGCCATGATATATGAGTTACAAGAGTATAGAATCGCTTTGGTAAGCGTTACAGAATTATTTGATACATCAACACCACAAGGAATGTTATTTTTACAGATGCTAGGAAGTTTTGCAGAGTTTGAAAGGGCTGTGATAAATGAAAGAACTAGAAATGGAAGAATTGCTAGACTAAATGAAAATAAGTGGGTTGGAGGAAAGCCAGCACTTGGATATAAAGTAAATAAACAAGGGAAATTTGAAGTATATGATGATGAAGCAAAAATAGTTATAGATATATTTAAATTAAGATCTAAAGGGGTCTCATTAGCTAAGATAGGTATTAAATATGGATTTTCAAAGCAAAAGGTTGATTATATATTAAAAAATAAAAATTATATTGGAATATTTGAGTATAAAGGAAAAAAAGAAAAGAATGATATAACAGTCGAAATAGATCCTATAATATCAAAGTATTTATGGAATAAAGTTAACAGGAAATAATTTAAATAAGGATGTTTATTAATGTATAAAATGTATAAATAGTAAAAAACATATGAGATTTACTATTTATACTAAGAGGAAGCAAAGATGACTTTTTTACGTAGTGATAGGAGGTTATCGAGAGTCGTTTGGTTAAATTAATAATATTTATTTAATTTTAATTAAATCTACGATATAACAAGTATTAAATAAATATTGAATAAATATTAAAAAGAGATTAAATATATATTTAACCTCTTTTTAATGTTGCAAGAAGATATATAATATTTAAAAATCAAATCATACTAACTCATATGAGTTTTAAATATGGAAGTTCAAAGACATGTTTAAACTCAAATTTCATACAATAAATTCACTTTAATTATCCAGATGAAAACGTATTATTTATAGATTAAGACCCTCAATCCAATGCATCAGTATTAAACATAGATGTATTTATATGTTGTACAGATATAATCCGTATAATAAATTAATAGGGTCTGAACTTTTAATAAAAACTTATGTTGATATAAAAAAGCACTAAGAATAGGTAAATATAATATAAAAATCTTCAATAACTAAATTTGGAAAACAAGAAAATAATAAAAAATCCTGATAAACAGTAAAAAAAAGCAAAAAAATGGTAACATATGGAAATTTCTATTTACTTAGCTATTATGCTAAGGAGGTAGTTTTATATGTATACTCAGTTTAATAGTAATGTAGAAATGAAATTAAAAAAATTAAAAATGTATGAAAAACACTGTTTTGAGTGGGAAATGGAATACTGTGATTTATACAGTTTGATATATCATAGAGTGGTTGGTTTTTGTAAAAAAAATGCTAATAAAATACAAGAGGAACAAAATCTAAGAGTAGATATAGATGAGTATTGTTCAATAGCATTAACAGATGTATTGCTAAAACTAGTAGAAGATTTTGATCCATATACAGATAGTGGTTTTATGAATTTATATTATTATAGAATAAAAAAAGCATTTATTAATCTATATAAGAAAGAGTTAACAAATAAAAAAAAATCATTAACAACAAGCATAGAATGGAAACCTTTTTATAATGATAAGTATTATACATACATAGAAGGAGAAGAAAGTAATCTTTACATAGCAATAGAAGAATATATTAAGATAAACCCAAAAGCTAGATTAATATATTCATATGAGTTAGACAATAGAGAAGAAAGAACAAAAATAATTTTGAAACTTTTAAATAAAGACAGCTATGGTAATTCAGAAAGACAATGTGTCAATAGGATAAAAAATGGACTAAAGAACTACATAAAAATAAACAATATATCAATATAATTTTAAAATAAGTGATATTAGTATAAGTATATAGATACAATTAAGCGAGCTAATTATAATAAAATAAAGAAGAAGTTTATGGGGTTAAGTATTTTGATTTCGAGTCTGCAAAATTAATGTTATTTGAATACATAGAAGGCTGATATAATAGAAAAAAAATTCATAAAAGTGTTTGATTTATCTCTCTAGATGAAGGGGAAGGAATAGCAAGAGTAAGTTGAAAATTCAATTATATGTGCCTAAAATATTGATATAGATCCAAAGTTTATTTTAAAAATTAAAATAAACTTATTTTTTTGCTTAGTAACATTTGAAAAATAACGATGACTAATATACTGTAAGAAAAATTTAATAGAAAGGCTTATCTCAAATATATTTAGTGTAAATATGAAAAATAAAACTACTTATACAGAAAAGCATGTATTTAATATTTTTAAGTGCTTACCAGCAATAAAAGAGCAAGTTTTTTATACATCTAATTTTTCCTTAGTTGATACATTAATAGATATGGATATGTTATTAGAGGAATCTAAATTAACACCGTATCAGTATGAAATATTTTCACTTTACTATATAGAAGGATACACTCTTCAAGAAATTGCTACTATGTATGGTCACTATAATCACAATACACCAAGAGATACGATAAGAAGGATAAAGAAGAAAATCAGTAAAGTTTTAGATAGTTGGGGTGATGTATGATGTATGAAATATTTAATGATATTAATAGTAAGTATTTAAAAGAAGTCGAAATACTTGTAAAAAAAAAGATAGCAATTACTTGTAAAAAAATAAGCATTATTCAAATTACAGAAGAGTATTTTAATGAAACCAATGAATGTATGCCATCTAACTTAGTATTACTATTAACTGATTGGTTCTTAGAAGAAATACTAAAATCAAAAGATGTAGATAAGTCATCTAAAAATGAGTACCCTATATTATCAAATCACCAGATAAAAAGGAGAAATAAGAAATATTTATCTGTTACATATGATATTTTAGATTATTTATATCATCCTTAATCAGGCAATTAACGAAGTGGAAATAAAAAATAATAAATTTTTAAAACATATATAAAGGAGCTATATAAAGAGATGATCGTAGAACATAAGACAATTCACGACTTTGATAAAAAAGAGAAATATACAACTACAGTATTCAACGTAGGAAGTAAATTAGATAAACATCAAGAAGAAGTAATTATTGACCTAATAAATGTTTTTGTAGATATAAACGATAAGGAAAGTCATAAAGAAATCAAAAGAAGAAATGAATTACTAGAAGATTTGTTAATTATTAATATGATATCAAAAAACGAAAAAAATTAAAAAACACTATCATTTTTTACTCATAGATACACTAGTAGGTATAGAAGTAAAATATATTTTGTAAAATATTTTAATTTCCAAAATTTTATTTAGATTTTAGTGTGAATAAATAATTTATTAGATACCGAACATTGAGTATCTACAAGTAGGAGATGAGAATGAATGGACATGTTAAAATTATGCAATTTAATAGGAAATATAACAAATACAAAAATGTATCCTATAGAATTTCCAGACATAGAGTCACAAATGTTAAGTAAATTAGAACTTACAACAGCTATGTTAGAGGAAGGTGGATTATTTGATTTTACTATGGAAATAGGAACCAAATCAAGTGATCCCAAGGATGCTGAGAGGTTATCTATTGATATTATAAATAAACTTCACAGAAAAACAGATATAGAATATGAAGGTTATCAAATTGTATTAATAACAGCAGATAGACCTTATCCAGAACATAAAGGAGCTTTAGAAGATGGTAAGCATTTTTACACATGTAAGTTTAGAACACTAGCATGTATTATGTAGTCTTAACAAAAATTTTGCATACTAAAAAATAAATAAAAAATAACAAACTAAGGAGTGATTTAAATGGCTAAGAAAATAGCAGGAGTAGATGTATTATTAATGGTTGAAATAGGAGGACAAAAGGTTGCAATAGGAGGACAAAAAGGTGCTTCATTAACTAGAACAGCTGAAACTATAGATGTTACTGATAAAACATCGGGTGGATGGTCAGAAAGTATAATGGGACTAAAATCATGGTCAATAGAATGTGAAGGTTTAGTAACTTTAGGTGATCAAGGATTAGAACATTTACATAAATGTTTTGATGATGGAACATTAATAGATGCTGTTATAAAAGTTGGTGCAAGTGATGGATACACTTATAAAGGTAAAGTTCTTTTAACAGAATTCCCAGAAGAATATGCTCAGGATGATGCAGTAACTTATTCTGCAACATTACAAGGTGTATCTGCGTTAGTTAGAGAAAAAAATACACCTACAATATAATAAAATGGAGGAAACTAAAGTGAAAAAGGGAACATTGATAAAATTAGATAGAGATAGATATTTAAAGTTTAACTTAAACTCTATAAGAATATTAGAAAAAGAACATAATATATCATTTGATAAATTAGAAAAAGAGTTTTCAATGGAAAGTATCCAAAAGATACTTTATGTAGGCTTATTAAAAGATGATCCTACATTAACATTTGAAGAAGTTGGTGAACTAGTGGATATGTCAAATATACAAGTGGTAGTTGAAACTCTTGCTAGGTCGTTAGGGGGTTTGCAACAAAAAACAAAATAGGCACTTGGAAAGATATATGTTACTGGGGATATGGTGCTTTAAAATTAAAACCACATGAACTTTATAATCTTGAAATAGATGAATTATCAGAAATGGTAGAGGCACATATTTCTTACTCTAATGATTATACAGACAATAAGATGCAAGTATTATCTTGGCAAACATCTATAATTATAAATTGTATGGGGACGTTGAAAAGAAAAATAAAGCCTCAAGATTTATATAAATCACCTAATGAACCGAATATATATGATAGTGTTAATTTAATTGGTAAGGATAAAAAAATTGAGCTAGAAAATGAATTATTATCTATATTTAAATTAGAATAACTAGAAGTAAAAAATGAGGAGTTAAGATAAGTTTATCTTTACTCCTCATTTTAATTTGTTTAAAAAGCTCTTTACTTTTTACTTCCGTATTTAGATTTAAATTTCTTTGGACTGATAAAAAGAAACATTATCAAGAATATAATGCCTATAAAAAAATATTTTTTGTCAGCTATAAATCCTAAGAAAAATCCTAACGCAGTTCCGAAACCATAAATTGACTTGAATATAATATTTAAAAGATTAGTTTGTTTATCACTTGCTTTATCCCAAGAATCTTGTCTCCATTTAGTTGGATCTTTTTTTAATTGTTCAAAACTATTTTTAAATTTACCCATACAGAATCTCCTTTTAAAAAAGTCTCAATTATGTAATTTACAATATATGATATCAAATCCTAAGTTGCATATCAAATAAAATTAAATCTAATTAAATACTTTCATTTTATTTAATTAGATGTATATATAAGTGTAAAAGGTAATAAAGTTAAAGCTAGAAAAAAGATATTATCTAACTTTAATATAATTAAAATAGAAGGAGGAATGCAATTTGAGTAGGAGTTTAAGCGGATTAGCATCAGAATTTAGTACACTGGGTAAAGAAATATCAGGGACAGTAAAAGTTTCTTTTGATGAGCTCAGAAAATCTATACAAGCTGTGAACAAAGAGAGTAAGGATTTAAGTAAAAGTATGTCTGGTATAAATACTTTTATGAGTAAACAAGCTACAGGGTTAAAGGATATGATAATGAATACTATTAGTGTTGCACTTGGGTCTGCGGTAGGTGCTGCAGCAGGATTTATAGCTTCTATTATGCCTATGGATCAAATTACTGCTAAGCTTGGAGAACTAAAAAAAACATTAATTGATCAACTTGAGCCATTAAAAGATCCTTTAATTAATATGCTAAAGCCAGTGGGGGAATTTTTAAGTAATTCTTTAAGTTCAGCAATAGATATGGTAAAAAGATTCGGAGACGCAATCTCAAATATAATGAGTGTATTATCTAATTATAAATCAGAGTTGCAATTGGTAGCAATGCTTTTAGCAATATTTGTAGCTGGATTAACAACATACGTTATAGTTACAAACTTAGCTGCAATATGTACCAAAATAAATACTATAGCAACAGGGGCATACACTGCTGTAATTGGAGTTGCAAATGGGGTAATAGCAGTATTTAATTTTTTAATGGGATTTCTAGGATCTACAATTGGGATTGTAACCTTAGCTATAATGGGTATAGTTGTAATTGGATATTTGCTTATTCAAAATTGGGATACAATTTCTCAAGCTGCTGTAACTATATGGAATAGCATCTGCGAATTTTTAATTGGAATATGGGAAAATATATCTAATTTTGCAATGAGTATATGGAATGGTATCAGTACGTTTTTATTAACAATTTGGGGGTCTATTTCATCAATAGCTATAGGAATATGGAGTAGTATATCAGCCTTTATAATAAGCATATTTACAAATATATCAGCCTTTATAAGCACATGTTGGGGTGGAATACAAAATGTTATTGTAACAGCAGGAGTCGCTATAGGAGCAGCTGTTTCAAATGTATTTAATGGTATAGCTATAACAATAAGTTCAATAATGGATATGGCAAAAAATATTGTATCTAATGCATTTAATGCTATAAAAAATATCTTTAGTGCAGTGTTAAGGCCAAATATAAAAATTCCATATATAAATATATCTGGGAAATTTTCACTTAGTCCGTTGCAAGTTCCTAAATTTGGGATATCTTGGTATAAGACAGGAGGGATTTTCACTGGACCATCTATTATAGGGCTTGGAGAAAATGGGGATGAAGCAGTGTTACCATTAAGTAATAAAAGAAGAATGAAGCCTTTTGCAAATGCAGTAGCATCAATGATAGGTGTCGATAATAAACAGGCATACCAAGGTGTAACTATACATATAGACAGTATGTCTGTTAGAAATGATATGGATATAAAGAAAATTGCAGAAGAATTAAATAGATTGACTGTTAGAGAAAATAGAAAGTTAGGACTAGTATAGAATACTTAGGTAAGGAGGATATCAATGCAAATAAATTATGGTGGAAATGATTTAACAAAATACTTTAAAGTATTAGATGTGAGAAGGCAGTTGTTACCTTCAAGAAAGAATTATACAAAAGAGATACCAAGTATTAATGGTGAGTATTATAGTGGATATAAATATGGAGTAAGAACCATTGAAGTAGATTTTGCAATTATAGGGGAGAGTAAAGAGGAATACTTTGCTAAATCAAGAGAGTTAGCCTCTATGGTAGATGTAGTTATTCCTACTAAGTTAGAGTTTAGTGATGATCCAAATAAATACTATTATGCAGTTGTTGATGGAAGTATAGATATAGATCAAATAATGAACTATGGCAGTGGAAAAATATCCTTTGTTTGTAATGATCCAATAGCGTACTCAAAAGAAGAAAAAATATTTACCGCATCACCAGATAATAAGGTAACTATAGATAATAAAGGAACAGCATTTACAGAGCCTTTAATAAATGTATCTTTTGGACAAGATGCTCATTTTTTACAGTGTACTTATTTTACTGGAGAAACAGTATTATTAGGCAGTAGACCTGATGTAGATAAGCCGAGTGCATCGCAATCAGATGAAGTTTTATCAGAATCATGTGAGGTAACTACAAACTTTACTAGTATAGGAAATGTATTGGATGAAGGTAGAGAGCTTATGGGGAACTGTACAGTGAATCAAGGAGGTTATGGAATTGTATCTGCAAATTACGGATCATCTACAAATGGATGGCATGGTCCAGCATTAAAAAGAAATATAGAAACTAATTTAGATGAATTTGAAATAGTTGCATTTATGGAACATAATTCAGATGGAAGAATGGGACTTGGTTCAAATGCTACCGATAAACCTGCAAATAACTCTACATTCACTTGTACAGCTAATCCGTCTTTAAGAATAAGAAAAGACAGAGCGACTAATAGTGCAAAGGTAGGATCAATTCCGAAAGGAAAAGATGTAAATGTAACGGAGATATCAAAAGGATGGGGGAAAGTAACCTACGGAGGTACTACTGGATATTCTTGTATGGACTATTTAACTTTAAAAAGTAATAAGAATACTTATAGATCAATTGAAGAAGAATCAGCTGAAAATAGGCTAGGTAGGATAGAGCTATACGGATTTGACTCTAATGGACAAAAGCTATTCAAATTTGTATTAAGAGATTCGGAGCAATGGTTTGAATACACAGAACCAGAAGTATTTATAGGAAATACTTTAGTCTTATCTGATAATAAATCTGCACCAAAGCCAAAAACTGAAACTGTGCAGGATTATAATAATAAAGCAATAGTAAAAGAAGTTGATAGTGGTAAGTTTGGTGACTGGAATGAATTTTATGGTAGCTTTATATTAAGAAGAAGTAAATTATCTAATGGACAATATCAATGGTACGCAGAAGTTAATAAGACGGTAGATGGAAAAGTTGTAAATAGTATAAAAACAAATATGTTATCAAATGATGCATATCCAAAAGGTCTTTTAAACCATGTAATAATTTGGTTTGGTCAATATAAAGATAGTATACCAGTAGATACGATGGGGTTAACAAATCTTACAGTAAGAAGGATCAATAAGTTACCAGATATATCAACTAATCAAAAAATATTTAAAGCAGGAGAAGAGGTTATAATAGACTGTAGAGAGCATAAAATCTACTCTATAGGCAAAGATTATATGAAATACTTAGACATTGGTAGTGAGTTTTTTGATGTTAGAGATGGGGTATCTGAAATTAAATGTATATCAGACGATAAAAACATAGACGTAGAAGCTTCAATTATTGAAAAATGGTTATAAAATTAATTTAAGAAAGAAAGGATTTTATCCTTTCTTTTTTGTGTAAAGGAGGTTACTTTATGATTTATATACTAAATAAACAACAGCAAATAATATCAACCCTATCAAATAAAGGTGATATGAAGAAAGTAGTACCTTACTTTGAAGATATGCACATCGAAGAATTAGATACAGGAGTAGAAACTTTTGAATTCAAAACATTGTCTAATACAAAGGTTTCAAATGATATACAAATTGGTAATTATATTGCATTTAAAGACGAAAATTATTATAAAATATTTCAAATTAAAGAAATCCAAGAACAACATACTGAACAAATTGAAAAAAGTGTTTATTGTGAGGGAGCATGTTTAGAACTATTAAATGAAGTTGTAAGACCAATGACGATAAACGCTGCAAATTTAAAGCAATTCTTAAATACAGTACTGGAGGGGACTTCATGGTCTATAGGGATAATAGATGAGTGTTTAAATGAAGTTATACATATAGATATATCAGATTATGAAAATGTATATAAAATAATACAAGAGACTGTAATAGAGAAATTTGGCGGAGAATTAAGGTTTAGAGTAGAAATAGCAAACAATAGGATTGTATCAAAGAATATAGATGTATTTGCTAAAAGAGGAAGTGTTACAAATTATAGATTTGAGTATGGTGTAAATATGACCAGTGTTGAGAAGGTAGTTGATTCATCTGAGTTAGTTACAGCATTAATTGGTGTAGGTAAAGATAATTTAACCTTTAAAGATGCTGAAGCATATGACAAACCTAAAAGTCAAGATTTTGTAGCAAGTGAAGATGCCTATAATAGATGGAATAATAATGGATGTCATATAATGGGTGTATTTAATTGTGAAAGTGAATCTCCACAAGAATTATTGAAGTTAACAAGGGATGAACTAAAAAGAAGAAGTGAGCCTAAAATAACATATAATCTAGAGGTGGAGCTATTAGGAAATGACGTTTCATTGGGGGATGAGGTACTTGTAATAGATAATGAGTTTATACCACCGCTACATTTATCAGCAAGAGTATCAGTATTAGAAAAGTCAAAAACTGATAAACAAAGTAATAAATGTACTTTATCTAATTTTAAAGAAATAAAATCAAATATTAATAGTGAAATGAGAACCTTAGCAAGCAAACTAGAAGAAAAAGTTGATGATAAAATTAATAAAGTAACCATTGGTGGCAGAAATTTAGTCAGAAACTCTGATTTTGCTAGTGATAAATATTGGACTTTAGATAGTTTTGCACTTATAGATTCAGAAATTTTATTAGATAATGTAAACTCTATTTGTTTGAAAAAAACTGAGGCTACGTCTAATAACTTAGGAGGAATCAAGCAAACAGTAATTAAAGGCATAAAAAAAGATGATATGTTAACAGTAAGTGGATATTATTTTTTAAAAAACAAAGCTCTTTTAGACGGTTCTTTTGCTTGTGAGTTAAAAGGTAATTATGAAGGTGGTACAAGTACAATAGATACTTACTTAAGTTGGAGTAAAGATGATTGTGTACAAGGTACTTGGACTAAGTTTAGTTACACAGCAAAAGCGACTAGAGATTTTATAGATGCATATTTATATGGATGGATTTCTAAAAATGGAGAAGTTTGGTTTGCAAAATTACAGGTTGAAAAAGGTAATAAAGTATCAGACTGGACACCAGCACCAGAGGATATATATGGTGCATTAGTAGATACAGAAAACAATCTTAAAAAAGATATAAATAACTCAATAGATGGCGCCAAAGAAGGCTTTTTAGAAAGTGCCAAAGAAAACTTTACTGAAAAATCAGAGTTTAACACTTTTACGAAAACGGTATCTTCAAAATTTGAGCAAACAAGCAGTGATATTTCTGCAAAATTTACAGAATCAATAAATAAAACTGAATTAGTAAATGGAAAACTTGAAGATTTTCAAGAGACAGTAACAACTCATATACAATTTGATAACAATGGTATTAACTTGGGCAAAACAAATAGTCCATTTACTGCTACACTTGATAATACTAAACTTGCATTTAAACAAGATGGCGATGAAGTAGCTTATATTAGCAATAACAAAATGTATATAACTCATGCAGAAATAAAAGATATTTTAAGAGTAGGTAAGCCAGATAGTACTGGTAATACTGATGGTGGTTTCTTTACTTGGATACAAGGAAGCAATGGCAACCTAAGTTTAAAATGGAGTGCTAAATAATAAAAAATGGAGGATAAAAATGTCATTAAATAGACTAATAACTACAAGAGCAACAGATGGTACTATATCTAATACATTTAGAACTGGATATAAAGTACAGATATCTTGGTCAGTTAACTCACAAAATGTAGCAAATAATACTTCCAATGTAACTGTTCATGCACAATTAGTGTCAGCTAGTAGTTCATATAATATTAATTCTTCTACTGAAAAAAAAGGTTCACTTACTATAAATGGCTCAACTTATAATTTTACTTTCAATGCAACTTTAAGTGGTGGACAAACTAAAACAGTATATACAAAAACATTAGATATTCCTCACAATAGCGATGGTACAAAGACTTTCGCTATGTCTACAACATTAGGAATAAATATTACTTTATCTGGGATATATTGGGGTGATGTTACTGCAAATGGTAATGGTACTTTAAACTCTATGCCTAGAACTTCTACTATATCACTTTCTACTACTAGTATAGAGGCAGGCAACACTATAACAGTAAATATTAATAGAGCATCCAATGAACTTACTCATCAAGTTTTTTATAGTTTTGGGAGTAAAAGAGTAACTATATCTAATGATGCACCAACTAGTGCTCAATATACTATACCATTAGATCATATAACGGTTATACCTAATAATACTAGTGGTACTGCAACTATATCAGTAGATACATACGCTGGTTCAACATATATAGGGTCTACTAGTCAAAACTTTACTATAAATGTTCCTGAGTCGGTTAAACCTAGCTTTTCTAGTATAACTGCCAGCGTGGTAGCTGATGGTGCTAGCACATCGTATGGATATGTTAAAGGTAAATCTAAGTGTGGCTTAGCGATTAATGGTGCAAGTGGAAATCTAGGTTCTTCTATAAGTAGCTATAGCATAAGTGGAGGAGATTTCTCTTCTTCTGCGCAAAGCTTTACTACGGGTAAATTAACTAACGCAGGAAATATAAACTTCACTGCATATGTAATGGACTCAAGAGGTAGAAGAAGTGATAGTAAAACTGTAAGTATAAGTGTATTAGACTATATGAACCCTAATTTAATAGAGTACTCAGTATTTAGATGCACTTCAAATGGTATTGCTAATGAGGATGGTACTTATATAAAAGTAAGCGCTAAATATACGTTTACTAAGCTTAGTGGTGAAAACAATGCTACTAACTTAATAGAATTTAAAACAGTGACTTCTGAAATTTGGAATAACGCAGGGGCCTTAACAGTTACCACAAATGATAATGGAGATGTAAGAACAGTAGCTGGTAGTATAGTTACTGGCTCTAATAGTATAGTAAAGGATCAAGCCTTTGATATTAGAATCACACTTAAAGATAAATTTAGTGATGAAAATGGTATAAGTAAGACTATACTAATACCAACTTCTTTTGTAACTATGGATATAAAAAGAGGTGGTAAAGGTATAGCTTTTGGGAAATCATCTGAAAAAGATATGCTTTTTGAAGTAGGTATGGATGCTGCAATAAAAGGCCAAATAAATACATATGCTGTTAATTTTGATGGATTTAAAAATTGGGATTCTGGTAATTTTAATTTAACTGGAGAAGGTGCATATATAGTAAATGATAATGGGAACTACAAATCATTAATGATACTAGGGAATAAAAGTAGTGGAGGAACTAGAAAAGTAAGAATATTTGATGATGCAATTGTTAGTGGTAATTTAGACGTATGCGGAAATGTAATAAATCAAGGATATTTACAATTACCTAGTAATGGCGGATCTTGGATAAATGGTTCAAGTAATGGTGCGATTAGATGTAGTAAGCTTTCCACTGGTAGTTATCATCCAATAATTTCTCAAACAACTGCAAACAATCATAAAATATCACTTGGTGGTATAGGCGACCAGTTTGGCTTCCATCATTATTATGCTAATAGAACTGATGACGGAATAGATAAATACTTTAGATTTGATTGTGGCAATGGAAGATTATACACAAACTTTAGCTTGCAAACAGAAGATTCTGTTAGAATTAATGGCACTAATCCACTATATTTTGAAGCTTATGGTGGTGGCTGGAATATGACAGATGATACTTGGATAAGGGCATATAATGATAAAAATATTTATTCATCAAATACTATAAAAGGTGGAACTGGAGAATACAGATGGTTAAAACCAGAAGGTTCAAATGACTTAAACATAAATGTCAATGGTGGAAGCTTATGTATATCTGTTGCAGCATCAAGTGGAGCTGGATTATATATAAATAGAAACTGGAGTGGCTCCTCTGGAACTGAGCCATCATTTTATAATACTAAAGGCAATGGATGGGGATTCATTGGTAACTCTGGAACTCCATTTTATCGTGTTTATGGTTCAGGAGGTTCAGTATCAGATAGAAACAAAAAATATGAAATAACTAAAGCAGACACACAGGCTCAATATGAAAATATAAAAGACATAAATATATATAATTATAGAAGTATAAGTACTGTTGAGAGGACACTAGAAGAATTAGCTGCAGACTATCTAAAAGATAGAATTGAGTTTTATTCAAATGAACAAGAAAGAATATTAGGTATAGAATCTGTTACTATTGATGATGTAGTTTATGAAAAATTAAACGAAGATTTGGATCAAGAAGAAATACATGCATTAAGAGCTGATGAAATTATAAAAAAGAATAAAAACTTAGGCGAGTGCCACAGAGAAGACCTATCTCTAGGGTGTATGGTAGATGAGATGCCATTAGAAACTACTTTCTATGATAATGAAGGTGGAGATGGTAAGGCAGTAGATATGTACTCATATACTACTATGATTGCAGGTGCTACGAAACATATAATAAATAAGGTTGAAACATTAGAAAGAGAAAATGAAGAACTAAGAACTAGATTAAATAAGATGGAGGAGATATTAAATGGCATTACTAACAGGGGGTAAAATAAATCAATTTGGAGTACAAGAAGAATATTGGAGAATATTAAATATAAATTTAAATCTACAATATAAGTACTGTGATATAACGATAGGAAGTTATGTAGATGCGATAACAAGGGAAAAAGGATTAGAACCTATGAATATAAAAAAAGTAAGAGCAAAGTGGGATGGGAAAGAATTTTTAAGATTTTTTACTCCAGAAGCTATGAATGAAGAGAATGTAAATATATACAATAAAGCATATAGATATATTAAACACAGAGAAGAATACTTTAAAGATGCAATAGATTGCTAATGCATCTTTTTTTATTGAAAGGATATAAAAAAATGGATTTAAATTCACTAACAGATATGATAATGAGACAAGGTGTTTTTGCAGCCTTATTTATATGGCTGCTAATAGATACAAATAAAAAGAATGAAATAAGAGAGCAAAGAATGCAAGAACAGCTAGATAAAACAATCCCTATACTTAATCAAATAGTTTTAAGGCTTGACGATATAGAAAATAAAATTAAATAAATTGAAATACAAATATAATTTTAAGATGATGATATGAAATGCTTAATCAAAATTAGAGGGGGGGCGGTAATTTATTATGAAAGTATTTTTAGATTTTGGGCATGGAGGAACAGATTCTGGTGCAATAGGTCAAAATTTACAAGAAAAAGATGTGGTATTAAATATTGGTACAAAAGTTAAGAAACACTTAGAAAGATATAATATACAAGTTAATACAAGTAGAGATACTGACAAAACTGTATCTTTAGAACAAAGATGTAGACTAGCTAATAGCATAGAGTCAAATTGTTTCATATCTTTACATTGCAATAGTTTTAGTAATTCAAGTGCTAAAGGACTAGAGGTATATTCTAGCTCATATAATACTAAAGATTTAGCAACCATATTATATAATCAATTACTTAAAGATAATTTATACAATGTAAAGCGAGGAGTTAAGCATAGCAACTTCTATATATTAAAAAATACTAAAATGAGAGCAGCGCTAATTGAATTAGCATTTATTTCTAATATTGATGATGCTAAACTACTTAGAGAAAAACAAGATGAATTTGCAGAAAGTATCGCACGAGGAATATGTGTATACTTGAAAGTTAACTATGTATAAGAAACTAACAAAGAATTAACTGCTGATACTATATACAAGCTTGTAGTTGGAAGCTACTAAATCAAAATAGCTAAATACTTACATAAAATAGAATATTTAGAGATATTCTATTTTGTCATGCCTTAATTAAATTAATAGAAAAATATTTCATGAATAGATACTAAAAAGAGGTTGTCCATTTTAATGATTAAAAATCATTTAAATACACCCTCTTTTTTATATTCAAAATAGGAGAGGGTTAAAATAAAATTAATAGACATTATAACAGAATATCAAGGTGGAAATAGTTATTTAATATTAAACTTATTAGATAAGTTCAAATTTCTAATTAAAAAAATATCAAATAAATTAGACTATGAATGTGCTGAGACAGACTTAGTAATATATTTAATTGAATTAATTAAGTCAATTAATACAAATAAGTTATTTAATAAATCTGATGGAGCACTTATTAAATATATAAATACATCTTTGAATAGAAAATCTATAGCTCTTTACAACAGAAATAAAAAATTTAATATAGAAATAATTGAATATAAAGATGATATAAAATCAGTAACTCCATATTTGGACACAAATGAATTAGAGCTAAATTCATCTCTTAGTTGTCTAAATGATATTCAAAAAAAAATAATAGTAGATAAATATATTAACAATTTAACTGACACAGAAATAGCTTGCACTTTAGGTATTTCAAGGCAATCTGTATATTCTAATAAAGTTAAATCTTTAAATAAATTAAAAAAATATTATTTATAGTTTACATTTTTTATAAAAATAGTCTCTTTATTATATGAAATATAAATTATAAGGCCTTTAATTTATAAATAAATACATTAGGTAAACTAGATTTTTGGTATAAAACTTAATAAAAACATATTGGCCAATAAATCAAGTTTTGCCAAAGCTAAAAATGGGAGGTAGCATTATGGCAACAAGTGCAGAAGTAAGTGCTTTTAAATCACAAATAGCAGCAGATGTTAACAGAAGAGCAATAACAGTAGGTACTTTCAATATTAATCAGTACATTAACAGAAAAGCCGCACCTATTCAAACAGCTATGCACGAAGCTATGAGAACAGGTACAGGAATATTTGGGATACAAGAGTTTTGTGAAGGATTCCCTGAAATACCAGATTCAGCTTCTAAAATACCTGGAGTATATGATTTTGTAGGTAAATCAAGGGTAATGAAAGTAATGAGTGGTACTACTACAGGGTATCAATGTAATGCTTTTTCGTCATTATTTGGATTCCAAACGCCAGTAACAGGTGGGGTATTTAGTGACTTAAACTTAATACCAGGTATCACAGGAGAGCAACCTAGAGGATGGGCGAAAGCAGTAGTCAATACAGCTTACAAAAATGTATCAGTGTATAGCGTACATTTCTCGCAAAATGGTAACACGTTGGTTAAAAAACATGCAGAAGAATTTGCAAAAATATTCAAAGCAGATACAAACTACTACAAAGTAATAGTGGGTGACTTCAACTCATTCAATCAATACGGAGAATTAAATTCATTAGTGTTACCACTTGACCAAGGTGGATGTGGAGTAAAGCCTGTATTCCCATTCGGATCAGGACAAATAGATAATATATTAGCACCAAGCTACATGACAGTTTTAGAAAGTGGAAGTGTTCCTTCTGCGGTAACAGACCATAGAATGTATTTTGCTACTTTACAGTTCAACTAAAATAAGTTGTGAAATAAGCGACCTAAAAAGTATCTTATTTTTTACAAACTTTTGTTAACAAACACAATAAAACTAATCTATTACATAACGTAGGATAAAATTATACAAAAAATATTATGAAAATTACTAGGAGGTAATTATTATGGCTAGTTGTACAGCAGCAGAGAAATCTGCGTTTTTAAGTAAGATAAGTGCAGATGTAAATAACAGAGCAATAACAATAGGGACATATAACGTTAATCAATATGTCAATCAATGGACAGTACCAGTTTATGACGCAGTTAGAGCTTGTATGTTAAGAGGTATAGGGATAGTAGGAATACAAGAATATTGTGAGTTCACAAATTACTACACTACTAGAACAGGAACACCAGGTGCATATAAATACTCAGGAGCGATAGCAGGCGGAAATAGCATAACAAAAATAGCAGGAGTATATGACTTCATTGCTACACAGTTTAATCAGAATCTAAGTTGGGGCGGAGGAAAAGCAGGTAATGGTGTAGCTTCTTTATTTGGTTTCCAACAAACTCCAGTACCTAAACAATACACAGATACATCAGGAGGAGTTTGTGGTTACGTTAAAACAGTTGTAAATACTGCATACAAAAACGTTTCAATATATACTACACATTTCCCAGCAAATGGAAACACTTATATTAAACCTAAAGCAGAAGAATTAGCAAGAGTATTCAAAGAAGATACTAACTATTATAAAGTTATAGTAGGTGATTTAAACTCTTGGAACGCTAACGGAGAATTAAATTCTTTATTAAACTCAGTTGCAGATGGTGGATGTGGATTAAAGCCAGTATTCCCTTTAGTTGATGGGCAGATAGATAATATATTAGCTCCAGAGTATATGACAGTTTTAAGAAAAGGGGCAGATATGATACCAGAATCACAAACAGACGCAAAGCCATCTGACCACAAAGTACATTACGCAACATTACAATTTAACTAAAATTGTAGAATAAACACTAACGAAAATGAGTTACTTAGGTAGCTCATTTTTACGTTGTTGTCAAATAAGTATGTCCAACTTCCATATTATATAAAGTAGATTTAATCTACAAAATAAAAATTATTGGAGGTAATTATTATGGCAACTTGCACTTCGGCAGAAAAATCTGCCTTTTTAAACCACATATCGAGTGACGTAAATAATAGGTCAATAACAGTAGGAACATTTAACGTTAATCAGTACGTTAACCAATGGACAGTACCTGTTCACACAGCTATAAGAGAATGTATGAAAGCAGGAATAGGAATAGTAGGTTTACAGGAATATTGTGAGTTTACGAGCTTCTATACTTCTAAGCCTTTCACATCAACAAATAAAGTATCAGGAGGTAAATGTAGTTAGGTTAAGACAGTAGTAAATACAGCTTATAAAAATATTTCTATATATAACACTCATTTTTCAGCAGTGAATCCATCAGAGGTAAGAGCTCACGCAGAAGAATTAGCTCAAATATTTAAACAAGACGATAACTACTACAAATTAATATTAGGGGATTTAAGCTCTTGGAATGGTGTAGGAGAATTAGATTCACTATTGCTACCTTTAGACCAAGGAGGGTGTGGGTTAGTGTCAGTATTCCATATGTATAATGGAGAAATAGACCACATATTAGCTCCAGAGTATATGACAGTTTTAGAGCAAAATGTAGTTGAGGTAAACAAAGTAACAGGATATACAGTTAGTGACCACAATTTACATTACGCTACTTTGACAGTTTAACTAAAATTAAAAAATTATTAATTTTTAGAGGTGAGCTACTTAATAGGTAGCTCATTTTTTTAATTAATGAAAAACAGTATAAATAAAACTAGTAATATATATTTAATTTTAATTAAATATATGGTAAAATAAGTATTAAAAAGAGATTAAAAATATATTTAATCTCTTTTTAATATTGTAAGGAGATATAAAAATGGCTAAAAATCAAACAATACTAACTCATATGAGCTTTAAAGGTGGAAGTTCAAAAACATGTTTAAACTTAAATTTTATACAACAATTTTGCTTTAACTATCCAGATAAAAAAGTATTATTTATAGATGCAGACCCTCAATCTAATGCATCAGTATTTTTATTAGGAGAAGAAGTTATACAATCAGATATATATACATTAAAAGATGGACTAGAAAACAATATAGAAATTAACAAACTAATATTAAAATCTCCACTAGATAAATATAAAAACTTAGACATAATTGCAAGTAATATAGACATGGTTACACTTGAATTAATACTTAATACAAAACCAGGAAAAGAATATACATTATTAAATTACCTAACAGATGATAAAAACATTGATACATTATCAGAGTATGACTTAATAGTATTTGATTTAAATCCAGCAATATCTGTATTAAATACAAATGTATTTATATGCTGCACAGATATAATTCCTATAATAAACTATGGCTGCTATAGTACATTAACAGGACATGATCTTTTAATCAAAACTTATGGAGATATAAAAAAAGCACTAAGAATAGATAAAGATGATATAAGAAAACCTGTAATAAGCAAATTTGAAAAACAAGAAAACAACAAAATAAAAATGTGGCTTGAATGTGCTGAAAATAAAAATATATTAGGAAATACATTTAAGCAGACTATGAGAAAATCTGTTCACTATGAAAATTCTATTTTATACAATGAGCCAATAAGTGAATATATAAAAGAACGAAAAATAAAAACTGATATTGAAAATGAAATTACAGATTTAATAAATGAGTATTCTAAAGAAGGTTTAATAATAATTTAATTAATATTAAATTATTATTAAATCATAATTAAATATATTTTAAAAATAAATTAAATAAAGATTAAATATATTTTTAATCTATTGAAATAGAAAGAGGTATTAAGATGAACGTTGAAAATCCAATGATTAAGAAAAAAAGTGGATTACTTAATATAAAGCAACAAGTAGAAGAAAAATCAACAGGACAAGACTTTATAGAAAGTAAAAATAATAATATAAATGTATTAGATTTAATAAATAAACCAAAGGAAAAAGAAGAGAAAGTTATGTTAGGAATAAAGCTAAAAAAAGAAGTAGCTGATAAAGTAAAATCTTTTTCTTACGAAAATAACATGACAGTTTCTGAGGTCCTAGAAGATATAATATGTAAAATGTTTGACTCAGTGGAGTTAAATGAAGAAGCGCTAGTAGCCTATGAAGAAAAATATAAGAAGAAGACTAAAAAAACTAAAAAGTAGTGCGTAAAAAAATGCTCTTTATAAATATGTGCATCTTCTTGAGGTCTTCTGACTTTGGGTATCTATAAATAATATATACGAATAGGTCTCTTTATGTTAGAATTTAAATATAGAAATCGAAAAATGAATAAGAAAAAAGCTAGGAGTCTAATAAGTTTGGCGACTTACTCCTAGCTTTTCTATACAACACTCTAGACAAGAAATTTCTTGCCAGAGAATTTTTATATTGTTATTATGTTTTTATATTATCATAATAATACATAAACATCAATAATTTTGATATTTAAACAATATAAAAATATACTCATGAAATTAAAAGCTTATATTTGTTAAGCATTAATTGTGGTGAAGTAATTTAAGAAATCTCCTTGTCTTTAGTGTCAACATACTAAAAATAGAGGGGAATTTTTTTATGCAAATGACAAAGTTTTGTAATCATCTATATGATGAAACTACAGATGGTTATATTCAAATATTGAAATTAAATGATGATTACAATGGTGACAAAACCATTAAAATATATAACACAAAAAATGATGGCTTAAAAGATGTTGTTGAGGAACTACACGAGAAAGAAGATGTATTCTTATCTCCAAATACAATGTATCTGCCAAAAAGAAGAGTAGAAAATATAAGGCAATTTAGAGCTTTATTTCAAGATATAGATTGTGAAAGTATAGGGTTTGAAAAGGCTGAAACAGTTTATATGGTATGGATGTTACATTATGAAGGTAAAATACCAAAGCCAACCATGGTTACAGATAGTGGAAGAGGTGTACACCTTTATTTTAGAATTAAAAATGCTCCTTATGGAGCTTTGAATACATGGCAAGAGTTACAAGATTATATATATTACCAACTAAAACATTTAGGATCGGATAGAAAGGCTACAGATGGTGCTAGAGTACTTAGATTACCAGGAACTATCAACTCTAAATGTGACGCTGATTGTAAGGTTTTATATATAGATAATGAAACAGAATACTCTATGTATGAATTAAGAGAAGAGTATTTAAATTACAAACCTAAAGTACATCAATTACAGATGCAGCAATCCAAAAAACTTGATAATAAAGTTATTTCAAATAGATTCTTTAACTCATATAGTTTACACATGGAAAGAGCTAATGACTTAGAAATGTTATGTAAACTAAGAAAATATGATATGACGGGTTATCGAAATATGGCAGTACATTGTTATGCCTACTGGAAAGGCATATATGTTAGAGACAGTTATGAGCTTGAAAATACAGTTATAGAATTTAACAATGCATTTACTGAACCACTTAAAGAAACGGAAATAAGAGCAGTTTTAAGGTGTATTCCTAAGGCAGTAGATAAGTTTATAGCTTATGAACAAGGTATAAGAAGTGGTGAGCGTAAGAGAGTTTCTAAAGGGATGCGAGATAAGGATGGATATTGGTATAAGAATGAAACTTTAATAGATAGATTAGGAATTACAATAGTAGAACAAAGATACATGAAAACTATTATTGGGATTGATGAAAAGTATGATAGAAATAATAAAAGAAGAAGAGAAGAAAGAAGAAATGAAAATGGCTTAACTAAACGTGAAGAAGATAAAATGAAAACCATAGAGTCAATAAAAAAGTTATATCAGCAAGGATACAAACAAGTAGAGATAGTTAAAACTTTAGGATTAAGTAAAGGAAGGGTATCTCAAATAATAAAAGAACTTAAGGCTAAATAAAAAAGTTTAGCGAAATGGCTCTTTATAAATATGTGGTGTGTTCTAAAGGATTCACTATATGTACTGGTTTCAATTGATACATCCATTTAAAAGAGATAAAGACTCTATGAGGTTTAGACGATTATTTATACAATTTCATACTTCATATTCAAACACTCAAATAAAATACTTCAAAGCTAGACAACCCTTATATATTTAGAAAAAATGGTATAATATGTATGATAGTAAAAAATAGATGAGGTGTTGGTATGAAAAAAATTATAATTCTATTGTATTCTTTAGTAACTACGACTCTGTTAATAGTAGGATGTAGTAATAGCAAGGATATTAAAGATTTCAATATAGGAGAAATTTCATTAAATGAGGCTAAAAAAATCACATCTGAACAAGGATATACTTTAAAATCAGAAACTTTAACTGAATCAGATATCATGATAGGAGATTCTGAGGTGTTTAAGTTGATAGAAAATGCAAGTGTAGAAGGTGGTTACTCAAAAGATAGTTTTAATTCTATGACAGAAGATAGAAAACTTGTAGGATATGAATTAGTTGAGAAATCAAAAGAAGATGGAGCTATTATACTTTGCATGGTAATAGATGAAGGTAAAGTTATTGGAGCTTATTTAGACTATGCAGGATATGTACCAGGAATTACACCAATAGATTTTAAAGATGATTTTAAATAATTGTAACTGGTCCGTTTTGTGTCCCAATACTCCCCTCGGGGTATGAAACTTGACTGTTTTTATCAAGTTAATGCTATGAGAGAGTGGCCACGTTGGTTTTGGATTAGGAGTTACTCTTTCATGGTAAATAGTTACTATATTATAGAGATATAATTATAGAGAGATAGAGGTGTGATTAAAAGTTATGAATTACTTTGGGATACCGATAGTAACAGCTATGAAATATTTGGCTATTATATGTCTATTTTTACTAGTAGTATTAACTATATATAAGTATAATAAAAATGAAGTATATGATGGTACACTTAGGTACATGTAAAAAATAGCCATATATTGGGACTATAGGTAAGTTTGTTTTACACAAACCTATCTACAATCCCGTTAAGTTATCTATATATTAATCCAATATCTATTAAAATTTACTCCATCAGAGTCAATGTCTTTAGAATCTAAAATTCCATAATTATTTAATATAATTTTATTTGAACCAATATTAGTTTCATCGCATGTTACTAATACCTTATTTAAATTAAGCTCTTTACAAAACCTTAAAGCTTCATTTAACATTTCTGTACCAAATCCTTTTTTTCTTTGATTTGGACATACATAGTACCCGATGTGTCCTCCTCTAAAATTCAAATAATCATTGAGCTCATGCCTTACACTTGCTTGACCAACAATATTATTTGTATCAATATCTAAAGCATAAAATATTGTGTACGGAACAAATCCTTCTGGCAAATTTACTCCATTAGAATAGTTATTATATGCAATTACTGTTTTTATATTTAAACTAATATCTCACTCAAAAATACGATAATTATTTTATAAAATTTAGTATTTTCAATGCTTTAATAACTATTTCAATATATATAGATTAATTTTGAGATATTTAAAAATTAAATTTGTTGTAGCTTTGAAGTTAAAAATAGGTGATTTTTACTATTTTTCAAAAACCATACTTTTTGAAATTAAATATTAGTAATTGCAATGGTTATAAAGAACTTGTGACCGATTTACGCACGTATATCGGTGTCACCCGAATTATACATTCATTGGAATTACTAAATTTTATTGATGAGTATATATAAGATGGTTTAAAAGTTATTTTATGTAATATAATTATAGCTATGAGTGCTTAGTAACTGGTCTACTTTGTGTACTCCTACTCCCTTCGTGGTGTGGAAATTGACTGTTTTTCCAAGCTCCTGCTATAAATTTAATATTATTTTTTTAATTTTTCTTTTATATCAAACTTAAAATTAGTCGTGTTATGTTTTGAATCTAAAAAATTAATTTCAATGTAATTACTTGAGTCATGATATCCTATTCCATAAACATTATCTATAACTGAGCTATCATAGATAATACCATTTCTAACTTCATAATCTTTAGCATCTTCATTTTCTCCACTTCTTTTATAAAATTTACCACCAAAATTTGATGCAAACTTTGATCCAAGAATCATTTCTATATCACTATTTAATAGCATTTCTTGTTGGAAATGGTAATTGACAGCTATACTGTACGGACTTATCTCTACCGAATCAACTGTAAACCCATCTTTTGATTTATTCGCATCTATTACAATCACATCTGTATTTGGTGAAATTTTAAATTTAAATTCAAATGGTCCTTTTAATTCTTCATCCTTAGAATCAGATGCATATATAGAATTTATAGTGAATTTTATTTTAGTTTTTTTAGGTGCTTTATGCCCTTTAAATGACAGCATATATGAGTCGATTCCAACATATGTATAGTCATCAACATACTTTCCAGTTCTAGAAGTAAAGGTTGCATCCCCTTTTTTTAAACTTACATCTGCGTCTAAATCTAGTAAATCACCTCCAAAATCTTCTTCTTTATTAGGTAATTTGTTTTTAGATTTTATAGTATAACTAAATTGCATTAGATGGCCATCATATATTATTTGATCAATAGTTAAACTAACTCCATTTATAGTTTTAGTTGTGTCTACATCTTGAACATATTCTAAGTAGCTATATGTCTGTATTGGATCATTAAATAAATTATTAAATACAGAGAGTCCTTTAATAATAGTAGTGTTTAGTGGAGATATAGATATTACTATAAACAAAATAACTATAGATGCTATTTTAATATTTTTTAGCTTTTTCTTTTTCTTTAATAATCTACCTTTTTCAATAGTTTTTTTAGTTTCTTCTTTTATATTTTTAGGTGGTTTTATATTATCAAATTTACTCATTATCATTCTCCTTCAACATATTATACATCTTCTTTTTAGCTCTTCTTATATTAGTTTTAACTGTATTTTCATTACAGTCTACTATTTCAGAGATTTGTTGAATATTTAAGTCATAAAAGTACTGTAGTATAATTGGAGTTCGATATTTATCTTCAAGAATATTAATAGCATCATACAAATCTAATTTTTCATCAATATTGTCATAGATAATATCACCTATGTAATTGTCCAGATCAGAGTCTTTAAATTTATTGTTATTTCTATTTCTTGAATGAACATTATTTATTAGTATTTTCGTTATCCATGTTTTGAATAACTTAGGTTTTTTAAGTTTTGATATATTCAAATATGCCTTTAGTACAGTTTCTTGATAGATATCTAGAGCATCGTGTTCATTTTTAACATGCAGATATGCCATTTTATAAAGATATAGCTCTAATCTATTTATTAATTCTTCAAAAGAATCATCGTCCCCTCGCTGAACATTAATCACTAGATCTTCCTCACTACAAGTTTTTATATCTTTATTTAAAGTTCTTAATGATTTTATAATATTAGTATTAATTACCCTCTCCTCCTTAGTGATTAACTATATATATTAGACACCTTTACTTATTATTTAGTTTCAAATATTTTAAAAAATAATAAAATTCATATAATAATTATATTCTAAAGGGATCTGTTATGAAATTTTAATCAATTTGAAAAATAGAATTTTGGTTATTATTCCTAAAGAAAAGTTTAGTTTATTGTACTAGTCTTTACTTTAGTTTTTAAAAAGAGTTTTTAAAGAGTTTTTTATAGTTTTTAGAGGTTCTGAACACATTGAAACAACTTACACACAGAGGTTTAAGGTACCCAAATTAAGAGCGAAAGGTACACAAATTAAGAGTGTCAAGTACCCAAATTAAGATTTAAGGTACCCAAATTAAGAGTGAAAGGTACACAAATTAAGATAGTATTAGTGGCGAAAGGTAAACAAAAAATAAAATAAGGTTACCTTTTAGACTCTTAAATGGTATACTTTTTAAGAGAATATTAAAAAGGAGTACATTTTGAGAATGGATAAACAAGAAATACTTATGCAACCTAATAGTTTAATAAGGGGAAAATATGACTTTACACATATAGAAAATAAATTATTTTATAAAATGCTGTACAATGCTCAAAAACAATCGACATATTCAAAGGTTTATACAACAACTATCCATAAAGATGAATTGAAAAGTGTTATAAAAAATAATACTGATAGGACCGAAGACAGTATTAATACAATTTTGAATAATTTCATAACTACAATTTTAGAATTTGATTATGTAGATGAAAATAATCATCCTAGAACTTTTTCATCAGGGTTAATATCAAGTTCAAACTTTAATCATGTTACACAATGTTATGAAATTGATATACATGAAACTTTATATAAACACATCACAGACTTTATACAAATGCAGAAAAAAGGAAATGGATATACTGCTATAAATTTAGCTAAGTTATTTGAATTTAAAGGGTTATACACTCAAAGACTATATACTATTATAAGAGCTTGGACTAAATACAACAAAGAAGTTGAAGTTAAAATAAACTTACAGCAATTAAGAGAAATGCTAAAAATGAACCCTGAAATATATCCTGAATATAAAGTATTCAAACAAAAGGTATTAAAAAGGGCTATAGCTGAAATTGAGAAAACAGGTAATATGAAAATAGAATGGGGAACTGATATAAGAAAAAATAGAAGAGTAGATACGATAGTCTTGTTAGTAACTGACTATGAGCCACGAAAATATTTTACTAATGAGGAGTCTGAAGAGATAACTGAAATAGTAGATATTGTTGAAGCTAATCTAGAGTTGAACGAGAAAAAGTTAGAACAGGAAGATGGTCCACAATTTGAACCTAAATTTAAAATTGAAAATTCTAATGTGAATTTAGAATTAGAAGATAAAGATACATCATACAAAAAATTAGATTTAACGGTATTTACAAAAGGAACATTAAGAAGTTTCAAAAGATACTTTAGTAAATACAACTGGAACATAAAGGGGATGGAAGATGCCTTTGAAGATGCAGTTTCTATTGTATTTGAAACAGATGATGTAGAACTCATTAGCTCGGAACAAATGAATTACTTTAGAGGAACTTTACTTAATAAAATATGTGACTGTTGTAAAGTAGAAATAGAAAGGATAGATAGCGTAATAGAGGATGAAAAATATTCTAATGTATCTATTCTCGATTTACCAGAACTATATAAAGAAAAGGATATGATACAAGAACAGGTGAATGTTATTCAACAAGATATACTAGATAAACAATAGAAAATTTATATTGATAAGAGAATATAGGTTGCAAGAGATACAGAAATAATGAAACAAATTTTAAGTAGCTTAATACAAGGAGAAGAATAGATAATAGAAAAGTAAGGTGGACAAGGTAAAATGAGTATCAAAATTATAGGATAGAAGCTACTTTAAACACGTTTATTTAATTGGATATACATTTGTATTAAAATGGCATTAATGAACTTTAAAATGGATTTTGGAGAAAGTAGCCGTAAATCAAATAAAATAATACAAAATAGTTAAATTTAGGAGCGAAACTATACTAGAATTTGAACTTTATTGGTAGATTAGAAAAACTGCATACATAAATTCAGTATTTTAGTAGGGGATATAAATTATTTGTAGAATATCGAATATAAGCAATTAGCAAACCTAGTGGCTCAAATAAGTTTATAGGAGGATCTTTTATGGATTTAAAGATAAGTGATTTACCTCCACAATTTGAAAATATAGCAATGGAGCTAGGCATTGACAAAGTAAAGGCTTTATTTAAAGAATTTGGAGGAACATCTGTGTACTTTCCTACGGAAAAAATGATATATAAAGAAGCAAGAGATAGAGAAATTATAGCTGAGTATAATGGATTTAATCATAAAGAGTTAGCGTCTAAATATAATATGTCTGAGAGTTATATAAGGGCAATTGTAAATAGGAATAAGAAAAGTTTTTAAGGGATCTTATTCAGGGGACGACGAAATACGTGTTAAAACCGGACACTTCTCTTGTGAATACGTTGATATAACTGGAATTCATTCTTTATTTTTATATTATAAAATGTAGCATTTTGTATGTATTTCAAAAAGTACGCTTTTTGAAGCGAAAAGTTAGTAGTCACAATACTTATAAAAACATCTATCCTTTTTTAACACGTATTTCGTCGTGTACCCAAATTGTAAAAAAGTATTATTTGAATAAGCACAATTACAGGAAGTAGTAGCTATTGTAATGATAGAGCATATTTAATGTAGACTAAGATTAAAATATATACTAAAACATAAAAATATGCTAAAATTCAAATGAAGAAATCGAAAATAAAATGGAAAAAAGCCAGGAGTTCATAAGTTTGGCGACTTACTCCTAGCTTTCCTATAAGACACTCTTGATAAGAGTGGACTCTCATCAGAGATTTTTTATATTGTTATTATGTATTAATATTAACATAATAATTCTAAGATATCA
>NZ_JBOFOR010000154.1:0-6583 GCF_051659545.1 Romboutsia sp.
AGAAATAGTATTAAACATGCTTGGCGAAGGTCTTGATGAAGGAATGATATCTAAATTAACTAAGATAGATATTATAAAAATAAAGGAAATAAGAGAAAAATACAAAAGTTAATTATATATAAGGCGTCGTGAATCACGATGTATTGTTTCATCTAAGCCACTGCGTGACTTGGCAATGTATATTCAAATAATGGAAAGTAATGAAACAAAGTTTGCCGTAGCAACAATACAATTGGATTTAATAAGTAATAGTTTACAAAAAGGAGAAATTAAATGGAATATATGGAAAGATGCAATGAATGGATAAACAATCCATACTTTGATAAAGAAACTAAACAAGAATTATTAAGTATCAAAGATAATCACAAAGAGATAGAAGACAGATTCTACAAAGAACTAGAATTTGGAACAGCAGGACTTAGAGGTGTTATAGCTGCTGGTAACAATAGAATAAATAAATACACAGTAAGAAGAGCTACTTTTGGATTAGCTAACTATATCATAAAAAATACTAACAATGAAATGCATAGAGGAGTAGTAATAGCCCATGATAATAGACATATGTCTAGAGAATTCTGTATAGAAACAGCTAATACATTAGCTGCATGTGGTATAAAATCCTACATATTTGATTCTCTAAGAACTACACCAGAGTTATCATTTGCAGTTAGAAGCTTAAACGCTATAGCTGGTGTAGTAATAACAGCTAGTCACAATCCACCAGAATACAATGGTTACAAAGTATACTGGGAAGATGGAGCACAAGTAATGCCACACATAGCCAACGCTATAACTGAAGAAATTAATAGTATAATAGACTATAGTACCATACCTACGTTAGCTTATGAAAATAAGCATTTAGTAGTAATGCTAGATGATAAACAAGATACAGAGTTCATAGAAGCTGTAAAAAAACAAGTTATTAGAAAAGAACTAATAAAACAAATCGGAAAAGATTTTAAAATCGTATTTACACCACTTTGTGGAACTGGTAATATACCCATAAGAAGAGCCTTAAAAGAAGTTGGATTTAAAAATGTATTAGTAGTCAAAGAAGAAGAAAATCCAGACTCTAATTTTGCAGGTATCCAATACCCTAATCCTGAAGATAAAAAGGCTTTAGATAGAGGTATAAACTTAGCAAAAGAGGTACAAGCTGATTTAGTTATAGCAACTGACCCTGACTGTGATAGAGTGGGTGTAGCTGTTAGAACTTTAGATGGTGAGTATGCACTACTTACAGGTAATCAAATCGGTGGTATGTTGACTAATTATATAATAGAAGGGCGTAAGGAGTTTAATAAGCTAGATGAAAAATCTGTCCTTATTAAAACTATAGTAACTTCTGAGTTTGGTGCAGATATTGCTAAGGCAAGTGATTTAGAAGTGATGAATGTACTTACGGGGTTTAAGTTTATTGGTGAGAAGATAAAGTCCTTTGAAGAGAATAAGTCTAATTCATACTTATTTGGATATGAAGAAAGTTATGGTTATTTAGTGGGTACTCATGCTAGGGATAAAGATGCTGTTGTAACATCTGTATTAATAGCTGAGATGGCTCTATACTATTCTTCTATGAATAAGAGTCTGTATGAAGGTCTAATGGATTTATATAAAAAGTATGGATACTTCAAAGAGGAAACTATATCTTTAACTTTAAAAGGTATAGAAGGTATAGCTAAGATAGGTGAGGTTATGACTTATTTTAGAGAGAAGGATATATCTAGTATTAATGATACTAAGATAATAGATGTCAAAGACTATAAAAAAGGAATTGATGAGTTACCGAGTGCTAATGTACTTAAGTATTTCTTGGAGGATGGTTCATGGGTAGCTATTAGACCATCTGGTACAGAGCCTAAGCTTAAGTTCTATATATCTACTAAGGGAGCTACTAAAGATGATGCTGTTAATAATGTTAATGGTATAAAAGCGGATTTAAACCAGATTATAGAGAAGTTGATATAATTAAAAAATTTTAGGGAATTGGTATAGACTATGGAGGACTGAATATGAGACAAAGAGTAAGAAAAGCAATAATACCAGCAGCAGGGTTAGGGACTAGATTCCTACCAGCTACTAAATCACAACCAAAGGAGATGCTACCTATAGTAGACAAGCCGACGCTACAGTATATTATAGAAGAAGCTATAAACTCTGGTATAGAAGAAATATTAATAGTTACAGGTAGAAGTAAAAAAAGTATAGAGGATCATTTTGATCGTTCTGTTGAGCTTGAATTAGAGCTTGCACAGAAAGGTAAGGATGAAATGCTTAAGATGGTTCAAGATATATCTAACATGGTAAATATACACTATATCAGACAAAAGGAACCAAAAGGATTAGGACATGCTATCCACTGTGCAAAAAGTTTCATAGGAGATGAGCCATTTGCAATTCTTCTAGGAGATGATATAGTAGACTCACAAAAACCATGTTTAAAGCAACTTATAGACTGTTATAATGAATACAAAACATCAGTATTAGGAGTACAAACAGTAGCTAAAGAAGATATTTGTAAGTACGGCATACTAGATGTAAAACACATAGAAGATAGAGTATACAAAGTAAAAGACATGGTGGAAAAGCCAAGTATAGAAGAAGCTCCATCAAACATAGCTATATTAGGTAGATATATTATAACTCCTGCTATATTTGATATATTAGAAAATCAAGAGCCTGGTAAGGGCGGAGAGATTCAATTAACAGATGCACTACAAACATTAGCAAAATATGAAGCAATATATGCATATAACTTTGAAGGAAAAAGATACGATGTAGGAGACAAGTTAGGATTCTTAGAAGCTACTGTAGATTTTGCTTTAAAAAGACCTGAGCTTAGAGATGATTTCTTAGCATTTTTAAGAAGCAAAGATGAAAGTAAGATAGTAGAGCCTATAGTTCAATTGGATGAAGCTGCTACTACAATAGAAGAGGTATAATGTATGGAAACCGGAGGCCTAGACTTCGACTGAACATGAAGTAATATACGCATATAACGTTGAATGAACCTTTATTATTAAATTAAAGGTTCATTTTTTTAGTAAACAAAAATTCAGTAAAAAATTACCATATTTGACAAACTAAGGTGTATTTATGGTGTATAATAATATATTATGAATATTTGGGAGGAAATATATGAGTAAATTAAAAAAAATAGCGATAGTATTACTAATATTAATAGTATCCATACCTGCAATTGGATTTGGTTATATGTATTTTAAACTAAATTCTATGTATGACAAGGAGCAAGCTAAAGATATAAAAGATAATCTACCAAAGGTTGAAAAAGTAGAAGGGGTTGAAAATATACTATTAACAGGTGTTGATGGAAATAATTTAGAAAAAGGAAATAGATCAGATGCCATGATGATCTTAACTATAGATTCTAAAAATAATGATATTAGACTAACATCACTAGCAAGGGATACCTATGTGGATATACCAGGTCATAGTACAGAAAAATTAACTCATGCTTATGCTTATGGTGGGCCGAGCTTACTTCTACAAACTATAAGCAATAACTTTGGAATAAATATTGACAAGTATGCTGCTGTTAGTTTTGATTCTTTTTCTAAAATTATTGATATTATAGGTGGAGTAGAGCTTGAGATATTAGATAGAGAAGTAAGTCACATACCAGGTATTAGATCTTCTGGTACTCAGACTCTTAATGGAAGCCAAGCTCTATCCTATAGTAGAATAAGATATGCTGATAGTGCATATCAAAGAGACAATAGACAAAGAACTGTAATAGAAGCTGCTTACAATAAGTTACTTAATGATTTTTCGTCTAATTTTATGGAAGTGGGAAATAGTATACTAGCTCACACTAATACTAATATTTCGCCAATGGAGATAATAGGTCTTGCTAATAAAGTTGTCAAAATTAGAGATAATGATTTTGACCAAATGGAGTTTCCTCTAGAAGGTCACAGGACAGGTCATATTATAAGTGAAAAAAAAGGCTGGGTAATAGAATGGGAACAAGATTATAACAAAGAACAATTACATAAGTTTATATATGATTATGAAAATTATAACAAAGACGTAAACAATGAGGGATAATAGAGAGGTAATATAAAAATGACTAAGCTAAAAAAAATAACACTTGTACTAATCACATTGCTAGTAGTTATGATTGGTGGTATTTTTGGATATGTATATTCAAAATTAAATTCTATTTATGTAAAAGATGAAGCCACAAAAAAAGAAGAAGCCGTAGAGGGTAAGGTGGTAGATGGTATTACTAATATATTATTAGTGGGTGTTGATGGTGAGATGATAGATAAAGGTAACCGTTCTGATGGTACTATGGTTGTTACTATAGATAGCATAAATAATGAAATAAAATTAACATCAATAGCAAGAGATACCTTAGTTAATATACCGGGATATGGTAATGAAAAGTTAACACATGCCTATGCTTATGAGGGTATTGATTTATTGAAAGAAGTTTTTAAAGAAAATTTTGACTTAGAAATTGACAAATATGTAGCAGTTAATTTCTCGTCATTTATGGAAATTATAGATGAGATAGGAGGAGTCGTAGTAGAGGTTCCAGAAAATGGACTAGATGCTATAAATAGTATGATAGACGTTTGTTACCAGTACTATAGTGAAGATGACAGAGAAAATATACAAAAAATACATCTAACAAAAGCAGGCAAACAAAGATTGAATGGATACCAAGCTCTTGCTTTTAGTAGAATAAGATACACAGATGATGCTTTTCATAGAGATGCTAGGCATAGAGAAGTTGCCGAAGCTGCATATGAGGAGTTTTTAACTAAGGGACAAGAAGAGTACAAAAAGTGTGCGGATATACTATTAGATAATACTAAGACCAATATATCACCTATGGAAATGATGAATCTAGGATTTACTGCACTTAAAATAGCAGACAAAGATATAGAACAATTCCAATTTCCACTAGAAGAGCATAGAACTGGTGGGATTGTAGATAAGCAAACTGGCTGGGTATTACAATGGGATAAAGAACCGAATTTAGAAGCATGGCATAAATTTATCTATGGAGAGTAAATACATACGTACCATATGTGAAATAAATATTAAAATTTAAATTTGAGTATTTAGCATCAATAACAGTATTTATGGGAGTAATAATGTTAGGTATTTTACTAACAGTAAGAATTGTAAGATATCTATTAAAAAACACTGGGATAACCTAGTGTTTTTTTAATTTCACAAATAAAATAATAGAAAAACTATAATTTGTCTATTTAGAGGAATTGTAGACTTAGAACAATGTTATAATAGCCTACAAATAGGTACTGTTAATTTTATATAAACTATTATTGCAAAGTAAATAAAAATAATATACAATTAAAAGTAACAAAACTGTAAACAATATTTGAAAAAAATTAGATGAAAATAAAATTATTGAGGATATTAAAATGAGGTGTCTTATGATTAATAAAAAAGGAATTGTTAGAACTATATCAAAAATAGCAACAACAGCAATACTTTTGAGCTTAATATATATAGCTCCAAGTAATAATGAAGTATATGCATATCCTAATACAAACTCAGTAACTCAAGCCAAAACAGAAAAGGGAATAGTTAAACCTTGTGACTACTTGAATGTAAGAAAAGGTCCAAATGTAAAATACTCTACACTATCAAAACTATATACTAATGAATCTATAGAAATACTAGAAAAAGATAGCAATAAATGGTATAAAATAAAATCCACAAAAGGTGTAATAGGTTGGGTAAATAGCCAATATATAAAAATCCAACCAATACAAACATCAACATCAGCATCTAGTAAATCTAAAAAAATTGTAGACTTAGCATATAAACAAATAGGAAAACCTTACTCTTGGGGAGCGAGTGGACCTAAAGCTTTTGACTGCTCAGGACTAACTTCGTATGTATATAAAAATGCATCTGGGATAACATTGCCTAGAACCTCTAAACAACAAGCTACAGTAGGAAAAACAGTAAGCAAAAAGAACTTAAAACCAGGAGACCTAGTATTCTTCTCATCAACAGGTAGAGGAATAACTCATGTAGGCTTATATATAGGAAACTCAAAAATGATACATTCACCTAAACCGGGTCAGAATATAAGAATAGATAGTATAAACTCAGCGTATTATTCAAGAACTTTTGTAACTGCAAAATCAATAATCTAGCCTATAGAAAATCAATAACTATAAATTAAAAAATAATTATATATATCTTCTAACTAAAATGTTACATTATTTAAACTAAGTTAATCTTATTAATTGAATATTATTTTCAATAGTAATAGGATATAATGATGTAGAATTATTCTTAGAATATATATATGCAAAAATAAGAATTAAAATATATTACAGAGTTAATGCAACATAACAAGAACACTTACTAATATGAAGAGTAAGTGTTCTTGTTATGTTGTATTATGCTACAAACAAATGGAGTATAGGACTATGATAGTATAGTCATATAACTTTAAAAAGTTGGTAAATAGACTCTTCTAGAGTCTTATTATTTTTATGTATTTTTTTCAAATTCTTTTTTAATTTTGCCCAGTACTTTTCTATAGGATTTAACTCTGGAGAATATGGTGGTA
>NZ_JBOFOR010000155.1:0-2279 GCF_051659545.1 Romboutsia sp.
GATAATATATTTTCTACTAAATTAGAGAAATTAGTGGAGAGTTACTTTAAGATGTACCAAGTTGAGCCTAATTACCTCAGGTTAATTAAAGAGTTAGAAGATTATGTTGCTCAAAACAAAAGGTCTTATTTCTTAATTAATTACCAGTTTATATTTAAGGCACTTGAGCTTAAATTAGCTGATTTTAAGAGTGCTTACATTAAGATTTTACAAGAAACTAAAGAAAGTAAAGGATAATGGATATACAAGAAGTAGATTTAGATATTGCACCAAGATTAATGGGTGTTAAGGGATACAGATGGTTTGTAAGTAAAAAGATAATAATGGTAACTATTGGTGGTATGGGTTCCATATCATCATGGCTAACATTACTACTTAGTAGAACTATACCTAAGTTAGGTATTGTAGCCTATGACTTTGACCACTTTGATGAGAGAAATGCTGGAGGACAGTTTTTCTTGTATGAAGATGTGGGTAAAAACAAGATAGAAGCTGTTAATAGGGCTTTAGTAGCACTAAATGGTGAAGAAACCTATATTATTGGAAACAGTAAGTTTGAAGAAGGTAGTGAAGTAACAGATGTAACTTTTAGTGGATTTGATAACATTGAAGCAAGGGTTAATATGTTTAATAGCTGGTTAAAGAAAGAGAAGGGTATCTTTATTGACGGTAGGATTTACAAGGAGAATTACCAAGTATATGCAGTACAAGCTGGTAATATTGCACAGATTGAGGCATACCAAGAGATACTAAAGAAGACTGATATTGATATACCTGATACAGACTGCACTACAAGGAATACTACTTTTATTGCTATGGGAGCTGCTGAAAAGATGACTACTTTATTTCTAAACTATTTAGAGAATAAATTAGACCCAGAATTTAGCCCTGCTGTAGTACCATTTAAGTATGAATGGAGTGCCCAATCTTTCACTGGAAATAGCTTTTACCTATGATAGTAGAGAAGTTAGGAAATGAGTTTAATGATGATGGTATTCTTTACTTTGAGGAGGCAATTAAGAAGGTTAGTTTAGAAAACATATATATTAACCTGAATTTTACCCCTTCTAAAATACACCTTAGAAACTTACCCGAATACATAAGGGTACATGAAGCACTTAATTTCATAGGTGCTTCTGACATTAATAGTTATGATGACTTAATAGTAAATATTTACTATCTGTTAAAACTAAAGCAGTTACCCTTTACAAACGGCGCTTTATTTTCATATAGTGATAGTAAACTTTACCAAATTCAATTTAGGAAAGCTATTAAAACAAGTGATTTCATAACTCTGTTAATTAGGGCTTATGTATATTACTTAGAGTATTTTAAATCATCTTGGCATAGTAGTTATTATATTGAAGGTAATGCAAAAACTAAAATTAGGACATTGTTAGAAGATGAAATACAGTACTTAATAGATACAGATAGTATTGATACAGCAGTTAATGAAAATGTCGGAAAATACTTTGTTTCTTCAAATAGTAGAAGTATAGATTATATGGGAATAAGAATGTCTTATTTAGATATAGCATAATGAAAGTAGATGTTTTAATAATAGATGCTGATAGTTTAGCTTTTAAGGCTAATAGTGATACTTATGAGTACTCTGTAGTAAGGTTTATTGAGAAGGTAAATACTATTAGGCAGAAGTTTAGCTACAAATCAGAACTATTCTTATTAACATTTGGAAGGAACAACTTTAGGTACTCTCTGGACAAGGATTACAAAGCCAGTAGAGTACTTAAAGAGTATCCTGAATTTGTTATGGGGGTAAAGAATTTTATGGTAGATAATTTAGGTGCGTTGAAGTTTGACCATTATGAAGCAGATGATGCAGCAGCAATATTTGCTAAATTATGTAGGGACAGAAATCTAACCTATGTTATTGTCCATATTGACAGTGACCTAAACCAGATTGAAGGGTGGCATTACAACTATGATAAAGATAGTCTTTATTACCTTAGTGATGCAGAAGCTAACAAGATTGTACTTAGGGATATACTGTTAGGTACTCACAATGGTGCTAAAGGACTACCCGGATTTGGTAGGGTTACTTATGAGAAGTTAGCAAAGAAGATTAATACAATCTTTGAAGTGGAACAGATTTACAAGAAAGGAATCCCTAAGTCTAAAGGACAAAGGGAGGTAAAAGGGCTGGGAGATGCCTACTGGGATTATTTTTCCCAACAAACAGGGTTGTGCACATTATGTCAAGATTTATTTGATGATGTAGAAACCCAAAAATTAAGCAATATTATAGATGTTAAGATGCA